>JBILDL010000060.1:0-8593 GCA_044352635.1 Saprospiraceae bacterium
TTGGGAAGGTGGGAAAAAGAAGATTATTCTCTTTTAAACTTACGGCACCTCCTGCGTGATCAAAATGAAGATGGGTTAAAATCACATCGGTAATATCGGACGCAGAAAAACCCTTTTGTTTTAAATTATCAACAAGAAGATGAGTGTCCTTAGGAGAAAAATATTTAATGAACTGATCATGATTTTTATTACCAATACCCGTATCGACTAAAATCAATCTGTCTTCTGTTTCAATAAGCAGGCACCTCATTCCCAACTCAATCCTGTTAGAAACATCAGGAGGAATTAATTTTTGCCACAAAACTTTAGGAACGACACCAAACATGGCACCACCATCCAGTTTAAAGGTACCCGTATCAATCAGGTGAAGTTTCATCTTAAAGCAATCTTTTCAATGCCGCCATTCTTATGGCAGTAACTGCTGCTTCTACCCCTTTATTTCCATACTTTCCACCTGACCGATCTATGGCCTGTTGTTCATTAAGAACGGTTAGAACACCAAAGATGCAAGGGATATCAAACATAACCCCTATTTGAGTGAGACCATTAGCCACAGCACTTGCGATATATTCATCATGTGCAGTATCTCCTTTAATGAGACAACCCAGACAAATAATAGCATCCACCTGATTTTTATTCGCAAGTATTTTTGCGCCGACGGGCAATTCAAAGGAGCCGGGAACCTGATAGGTAACTATATCGTTAATATTAGCCCCATGACGAATGAGGGTATCTTTACATCCGACGAGTAGTTTATCCATGATACCACTGTTCCATTCAGAAACGACAATGCCGAACTTCCAACCAAGGATATTCGGCATTTTCGTTTCATCATAAAGGGAAAGACCATTTGATGATGATGACAAATTATTTTAGTTTGCTTCTAATCTACCTATATATTTTTCAATATCAGTAGCTTCGAAAGAGTTAGGATAATCGTATAAGATTTTCTGAAAAGCTTCAATAGCCTCTTCATTATCACCATTAAGCTGATGTAACATACCCACTTTTTTGAGATAATGAGGTGTCATGAGTTCATCGGTATCAAGAATTTCTGTAGCACTTACATAATACTTCATTGCTTTTTTGAGATCACCGAGTTCTGCATGACAATCACCAATGATACCTTCTTTCATCACAGCAAGAACGGTACCTTTAGGTGAAAAGTCTTCCATATAAGAAAGAGCCGCTTCAATCTGACCTAGATTCAGGTAACAAACACCTGCGTAGTAATGCGCAAGATTTGCTGCTGGTGTTCCCCCATAATTTTCTATAATACCCAGGAAACCAGCGAATCCACCTCCTGGATTTTCAAGAGCAACGGCGAAAGAATCTCTTTCGAAAAGACGCTGGGCTTGAGCCATTTGTTCAATCGCTTCTACTTGTCTTGGCTGTTTATATAGAAAGTTATAAGCAACTAAACCAACAATGATGATGAGAAATGCAGCACCACCGTAGTTTATAATGTTTTGATATTTATGATAAAATTCCTGCGTTTTATTGCGAACTTCAACGATATCTACAAGAACTTCATCTTGTTTAGGATTTTGAGACGTTTTTGCCATATTAATTTAACTGCCTTAATAATAAGATGAACTAATTTCAAATGAAATGCAAAAGTAAAATTTCTTTATGAATTTTTATAAAAAAATTAATCCATTATGAAAGGATAATCTTTTTGCATGTAATTATCCGTGTAAAGTTCATCAGGATGTGGTAAAGGCGAATTTTCAGCAAAATCAATAGCCTCTTCCATTTCAATTTTAATTTTGTCCTTAATTGCCTGAATCTCTTTTTCGGTAGCAATTTTTTCTTCCAACATTTTCACTTCAATCATTTTTACCGGATCTCTGTCCTGGTAGGATTGAACTTCCTCTTTAGTTCTGTATTTAGCGGGATCAGAAACGGAGTGACCTTTATATCTATAGGTTCTAATTTCTAAAAAATAAGGACCATTACCAGCTCTGATATGAGCGGCGGCACGAGCTATTGCATCATGAACAGCTTCCGGAGACATGCCATCTACTGCTTCACTGGGCATATCATAAGAAAGACCCATTTTATATAACTCAACCACATTACTCGTTCTGTTTACCGAGGTACCCATCGCATATCCATTGTTTTCAACAATATATAGAACGGGTAATTTCCAGCTCATTGCCATATTAAAGGATTCATGCAGCGCACCCTGACGAGCGGCTCCATCACCAAACATAGTAACGCATAAATTATCGGTACCTTTATACTTTTCAGCAAAAGCAATACCTGTACCTATAGGAATTTGGGCACCTACAATACCATTTCCACCGAAATACTTGTGTTCTGCACTAAGAAAATGCATTGATCCACCTTTTCCCTTAACTACCCCAGTGGCTTTTCCGTAAAGTTCGGCCATAGCTGCTTTGGCACTAATACCTCTGCCCAAGGCGATACCATGTTGACGGTAAGCGGTAACAATACCATCTTCCCTGCGAATAACCGATTCAATGCCAGCAGCTACCGCTTCCTGTCCAATATATACGTGGCAAAAACCACGAATTTTCTGCTGACCATACATCATCAAGGCTTTTTCCTCGAATCTACGGATTCTCAACATCAGTTCAAACCAGAAAAGATACCTTTCCTTAGGATGCCCATCAGATGTAAGATTTCCCTTGCCTGTCTTTTTTTTGTCTACGACGGTGTTCATACCCTCTATTTTTTTTAAAATCCTGATTTTTTTAAATCCTGACAAATATAAACTATTATTGTAGAAGATATAAATTGAAAGCCACCAATTTTATTAAATCCTTGTTTATTTGTTTTTAGAAAGTGGAAAATGCCTGTTTAAGCATGTGGTTGAATCAACTCATTCTAACAAATTATAAAAACTACGAATGGGAGGAGTTTTACTTTAATCCCGTAATAAATTGTTTTACAGGTCTTAATGGCATGGGTAAAACAAATTTATTGGACGCTATCTATTATTTAAGTATGACTAAGAGTTATATAAGTACGAATGATTCCTTGGTATCAAGGTTTGGTGCAGATTATTTTAGATTAGAGGGCCATTATTCCAGATTAGAACAATATGAAAAAATTGTCGCAAAAGTTCAGCCAAATAAAGCTAAAGTTTTTGAGGTAAATCTGAATCCTTTAAACAAACTATCCGAACATATCGGTTTTTTACCTGTTGTTTTTATCGCTCCTGATGATATTTCAATCATTATGGAAGGAAGTGAGTTAAGGAGAAAATTCTTAGATAATACGCTGGCTCAAACCAACACCACTTATCTTTCACATTTACTGCATTATAACAGAGTACTTCATCAAAGAAATGCCTATTTAAAACAAATAGCCAGTGAAAAAACCAATGACGCTATATTACTGGATATTTATGATGAACAGTTAGAAAAACCGGCCACTTATATACATCATGCCAGGACTGAATTTCTTAAACAATTTAACCCCGTTTTCAATGAAATTTATCAAAAGATTTCTAATGATAAGGAAACGGTTGGGGTGGAATACCAATCTAAATTAGATGGTGATTCCCTGCTAAACTTATTGTCATTCAACAAAAAGAGGGATGTATTTTTGCAACGAACTTCTGTTGGGATACACAAAGATGATCTTTTATTTACCCTGGAAGAAAATCCATTGAAAAAATATGCTTCACAAGGGCAAAGGAAATCTTTCCTATTAGCGATAAAATTAGCCCAATTTACCTTTTTAAAGAATTGTTTAGGTATTCATCCTATTTTATTATTGGATGATATATTTGATAAACTCGATCCGTTTAGGGTCCAATCCCTCATTAATCATTTAATTACTAATTTCAAGGGGCAGATTTTCATTTCTGACACTCACAATCACAGGATACCCGGTATGTTAACTGACTTGGGCGTTTCTCATTTACACAAAGAAATTATTGACGGAAAATGGAAGAAATAAAATTTTATCCTTTACTTTCGGAAAAACACCTTTCAAATGAATATTAAAATGAAACACATTCTTTGTTACTTTTTTATTTTGCTTTGTAGCTTTAACTATTTGCATGCACAAAAATCTGCGTCATCTTCTAAAGGAGTTATAGCGACGGCGCATCCCTTAGCGACCGAGGTTGGCCTTAAAATTTTGGAAGAAGGCGGAAATGCTTTTGATGCTGCAGTGGCGGCCTCTTTTGTTCTTTCTGTCACCGAACCAAGCATGAGTGGATTGGGGGGAAGACTACAAGCATTGTATTATAATAATAATACAGGCCCAAAAGGCATTGACGCAACCACCCAGGTACCTATGAAATACATCCCTGATGTTTCGAAGGCGGAAGATGGTTTTAAAACCATTGGCATACCAGGTATGGTAAAAGGTATTATTAAAATGCATAAAGAAAATGGAATATTGCCGCTCAACAAAGTATTGGCACCCGCCATTAACATAGCAAAATATGGATTTGTCTTACTACCAGATGAGGCATTAAGGCAATCTATGGTCAGACGTTCCTTATCCACTTTTCCAGGATCCATTAAATATTTTTTGATCAATGATTCAACGCGAAAAGCAAATACGCTTTTCAGACAACCTCAACTTGCCAAAACTATTGAAAAAATATCGAAAGACGGCGGAAAAAGCTTTTACCATGGTAAAATAGCTAAAGACATTTCAAATGAAATTATTTTCGGTGGCGGTTTTTTACAAGCATCCGATTTACAACAATATAACGCTTTAGATGCAAAAATAATAAAAGGCAGTTACAGAGGGTATGACATTGTAGCTATGGGTTTACCATGTTATGGCGCCATTGTCATTGAAATGCTTAATTTATTAGAAAAGACTAATCTGGCTAAGGCTGATGAAACAAAATGGGTTCTTGCTCATGCCGCAGCACATCATAAAGCTTATGAGGACAGACCCTTACTAAAAAAAGATGAAGACAAAGTAGCCAGTCTCTCTTTTGCCAATGAAAGATGGATAGCACCATTACCGCCGACCATGCAATATGATACTAATTTACATTCAAATGGGCACACAACTCACTTTGTTGTTTCCGATCAAAAAGGAAATGTGGTCTCTGTTACTCAATCTTTAGGACCTCTACTTGGGTCAAAAGTAGCCTCAGAAAAACACGGTTTCCTTTTTGCAACAACCATGGGGCCTTACCTGGGTAATATGGAACCATTGGAGAGAGCTTCTTCCCATATTTCTCCCGTGCTCGTTTTTAAAGATGGAAAGCCAGTTTTAGCTTTGGGAGCAGCAGGTGGCGCCAGAATTGTTCCCGCAGTCGTACAAGTAATTAGTCGATTTATTGACCAAAATTTATCGCTGGAAAAAGCCGTTGAAGCAGCAAGGGTTTATCAATTACCTGAAAAGTTATTGGTGGAAAATCATGAAGGAAATCTATGGCAACACCCTCAAACTTTACCTAATTTAAAAAAATTAAAGCTGCCTTTAGAGGAGGTTAAACTACCCGGTCAAATGGGTAGAGTTCATGCTCTATATTATGACGCTTCTTTAGGAAAATGGCATGCCGCAGCAGATCCAGATTGGAGTGGAACGGCTCTTGGATTAAAACCAGACATCAAACAATAGTCTGACAGCAGCCAACAGGGTCATCCAGATGACTAGTTTCCTAAATGTCTTTTCTTCTAAATGTTGTACTATCCAGGTGCCGGAAAAAAAGCCAAATACCAGGAAGGGAATGCCCAATATATTCAAGATCAGACTATCTGCATTAATAGTTTTCCATGAGAATATATGAAATGGTAACTTCATAATATTAACCGTTAAGTAAAACCAGGCTCCTGTACCTAAAAACAGGAGCTTGGGCAGTTTAAGGCCCAATAAATATACCGACATGATAGGGCCGGCAGCATTGCCTACCATGGTACTAAAACCGCCTAAAAGTCCTATAATTGAAGCGAAAATAGGATGACCAACCATTTTTTCATTAACAAATCCTTTGGTTTGCAATAACATTAAGGTTAAACTTCCAAAAACAATACCTGCCATCCATAATTTGAAAATGGCATCGGAAACATACATACCAAGATAATGTCCCATGATAATCCCTAATAATGCCATAGGTAATAATTTCCACAACGTCTTCCAATCTGTATGTCCCTTATAATGTCTAACGGCAAATAAGTCGGCAAAAAGTAACATCGGTAAAACGATACCTGACGACACTTTGCCACCAAAAATTATGGCCATGATTGGTATGACCAATAAGCCGGTACCTTTTATTCCACCTTTCGCCATACCAATGAAGTATGCAGAACTAAACAATCCCATCCAACTCCAAAAAGGAAGACTTGGAAAAAATAGACTCATAAATAGGTAGCTTTGAAAGGAGAACGAGCTTTCCAAATAAGGTTTTTAGGTGAAAACCAGGGTATAAGTATTGGAAATAGAGGCGCCAACCATTTAGAGGTTGGTTTTATATAAACCATTGTATCCATTCCAACTGCCCCTACTGAACTCTTAATTTCCATGGCAGTACGGTAAAAATTTAATTTCCCAACTTTTAATTTAATGGCATTTTCTACCATCAAAAATAACATATTCAGATATAATTGCATTTTTAGATTTGTTTCTTCTTCAAATCCTGCCAAATTTGCTTCAAGGGTTTCTCCATTAATTAAAGTGGAATAAAAACAAACTAACTTTCCATCCAAATAACCCACCGTTATGTTATACTTTTCTTTAAAAGCCTCTTTCATGCTTGAAAAATAAGACTCTGGAACCTTTGCCATTTTAAATGTGGCTTCAGATAAAATTCCTACATATAATTGATGTAAATCTGCTTGGGAATGTATTATTTCTTCTTTATTCAAGGTTTTCCAGGTTATACCTTTCATTTTATTTCTGGCCCTCGATAATCTTATCCTATACTTAGACGACAAAGATTGTTCATAATCATGCATGGTTTCCCAATGATTATCGATGGTCATTATCATAGCAGGCTGATACTTAAAGGAAAAATAACCATTATGTTCCAAGGAAGTACAGACAGAAAAGAAATCCTTCCAAAGGATCGCTTTTGCCCTATACCTGGACGCAATACTTTGAAGGAAATGATGTAATTCTTTTTGAAAATGTTGGTCTCTTAAATATTCACTGAAGGGGTAGTTAGTTCCCGTTGAAAATATTTGACCCATTAACAAGATTTTTCCTTTTATTAATTTACCAAAAATTCTTTTAACAGGATTTTTTTCCCTAAAACTTTTATCTAAGGAAAAATCATAAAAATAAATTGGAAAATATCCCTTTACTTCATTACCAAATGAATAGCAACCATACAAAACCTTTACATTTTCCGGCATGGCCTCTAACATGTTTTTTTGAAAATCAAAGGATAGCCAAGGATTTAAACTTTCATTTGAATCCATTAATGCCCATTTTAATGCTATCTCATCGAGGTCCTCAAAAATAGTAAAGTTGAAAGAAAACGAACCATTGGGAGCTTTTCCTGCCGATGGTTTTAATAGATCGAAAAAATCCAAGCTATCGCAGTTAAGAAAACTTTTGGAAATATTCAAAGCAATGATTTTGATGAAATCTTAACCAAAACAAAGGAAGAAATGTTTTAAAAGTAAATTTAAAATACAAAAAATAGTTTTAAGACCTATTTCAACATAATTAGTATTTTTACAAGAAAATTGACAAATCAGATGAAATTAATTCTAAACTCCTTTTTTACCCTGGCTTTATTAACCCTTTTAGGTTGTGGACCAAACACAGAAGAAAAAAATCAGCAAAACGCCCAGGTTTTAAGTGAACAAATTCCCGGCACTTGGCAAATTACGTATATGAGTGTCAAAATTGATTCTTATCAATCTGTTGGAAAAGATTCTTTATTTGAAGCTAGAGAAGAAACATGGGAAAACCAATTTCAGGTTAAGCCATTCAGGATGTTTTTTGATAAAGACAAAAAGTATCATCAAACTTTCAGAGGCAGGGATAATTCTCTGATTAGTGAATACTTTGGTATCTGGAAAATCAAAGGAGATACCTTAACATTAACTCAATCAGATCAAACCCTTGAATATAAAATTGATATTGACAACGGTCAAATCTTTATGACCAGTCTGATGGATTGGGACGGTGACCAGGTTGAAGATGACACTTATTATGCAAAGCAAAGATTGATTAGTAAAAGGTCTGTCGAGTAAGGAATTAATAACCAAGGAAAAATTTGGTTTCATACTTTCCACCGGTCAAATTTTCCTTACCTACAAATGAACCGATAAGATCAGAAGATAAAGTAGCCGTAATATTGTATTGACCGTTTGGTAATTTAACGACAAACATACTCCCTTCTTTTACTTCTATTTTTTCGCTAACGGGGCCACTATAAATAATGGTCAGGGTAAATCCTGTGATATTTTTTATGGTGATTTCGTTTAGTTTAGAACCCGGAAGAGATTCACTTTTATTCATAGCAGGTAAAGATTGATAATCTCCCGCGAGAATGGTTTCCACTTCTTGATCTAAAATTTTCTTTTTAGCTTCCTTATAATACCTGCCAGTTGGAAAAAGCTGTTGATAATTTTCATAAGCTTCATTAGTATTTGCCGACTTGGCTCTCATCCAGGTTTGTTCGTCAAATAATGCT
>JBILDL010000061.1:0-8565 GCA_044352635.1 Saprospiraceae bacterium
TACGTAAAAACTTCCTGCGACAGGATCTATTACTTCGCCAATGCCTGATTCTAAAGTAAAAATATGGAAGATGTGGGCGAGGTTCTCTATTCTCATTTCCTCATTTATTTCATCAAACTCAAGATAGATAGTGTCTGAACCACCTAATATGGCAGATAGCATTTTTGTTGTTGCTTCAATTAGAAAGTGGTCGTTTAACCCGTTTTTTATGACGGGTAAGGTGGTAATAAACAAAGGGGGAGCCGGATTATCTATCTCAAAAGCTTGAAGTATGTTTCTCCAAACAATTCTCTGAGCCCGACCTAAGGAAATTTCATACAAATAATTACCTTGAATTTCTCTATAAAAATGAATATTTCCAAGGAACTCGTTAATTTGTTCCTCATTTATTTTCAATCCTTGAATTAAACTAATTGCCTGCTGAAAGTTCTCTATTATTTGTTGAATAACAAAGTCTAAAGGTTTCCTTCCCTCCTGATGTACCTCGAGCCAATGACACGATGGGAATAATCTGTTTAATTCATCAGCCTTGATCTTGCTCTCCTCCGTCACATTAAGTTTGAAATTATTTATGCCAATAGAAATAAAGAACTCAATATTCTCATTTTTAAGCTTTTCCGTATGTTGAAAACTAATACCTCGTTGACATACCTTGTTTTTTCTCCAAACAATAGGTTTCATTTTTTTATCCTCTTTACCAGAAAAAACCACAGGAGGCATTATGATTTCATTATTGTAGTGGTAGTTTAGACTTTCTAATGGTTTTCCATTGAGTTCTTTTTCTGCTACCTTAATCCAATCTGATATATCAGCTTTCGGAAATTTATCAAAAAAATGAGAAGATTGATGCATACTTTTACTATTATATAATTCTTTCGTCCTAAATGTAGGTATTTTTTTTTGTGAAAATTAAATGATTTTTATCCTATTATAAAACTTTTATTTTACATGATTGGTTATATTTGCTGTTGGCATTTTCTTTTAGATTAAATCTAAATAAATTATAATAATGATAAAGGAACCTATGCGTGTTTACTTAGACAATAACTCAACAACACCGTGTGATCCAAGAGTTGTGGATACAATGGTGCCTTATTTTTATCAGAAACCTGGAAATTCAGCCAGTAGGAATCATCCTTTTGGTTGGGAAGCTGAGGAAGGGGTAGATTACGCAAGAGAACAAATTGCGGCTTTACTAAAAGTTGATCCTAAAGAAATAATTTTCACCTCGGGCGCAACCGAATCAGATAACCTGGCTATCAAGGGCGTTTTTGAAATGTACAGGTCAAAAGGAAATCATATCATTACGGTGACCACCGAGCATAAGGCAGTGTTGGACACATGTGATAAGTTGACGGAGGCTGGTGCTGAAATAACCTACCTGAAAGTGGCAGAAGATGGCCTTATTGACTTGGCAGAGTTGGAAGCTGCCATTAAATCAACTACCATTTTAGTGTCGGTTATGTGGGCTAATAATGAAACAGGTGTTATCCAACCCATGAAAGAGATTGGAGATATTTGTGAAAAGCATGGGGTACTTTTTATGAGTGATGCCACGCAGGCAGTTGGGAAAATTCCTACATACCCTAAGGAAATTGGTGTTCACCTGTTAGCGTTTACTTCCCATAAAATGTATGGTCCAAAAGGAGTTGGTGCCCTTTACGTAAGTAGAAAATCACCCCGTGTAAAAGTTACTGCTCAAATGGACGGTGGCGGTCATGAAAGAGGTATGCGCTCCGGTACCCTCAATGTTCCAGGTATCGTTGGCTTCGGTAAAGCAGCTGAAATAGCAAGATTAGAAATGCATGCCGATGCAGAAAGATTAAGTAAACTAAGAGATAGATTAGAGCACGAACTTACTTCAAGATTGGAGGAGTGTTATATTAATGGTAACGTAGATCATAGAATGCCTCATGTCACCAATATTAGCTTCAAACACGTGGAAGGCGAGGGGCTTATGATGACCTTCAACCAAAATATAGCCGTTTCTTCAGGTTCAGCTTGTACCTCAGCCTCTCTTGAACCTTCTTATGTCCTTGTCGCATTAGGTTTAGGTGACGATTTAGCTCATTCTTCTATTCGTTTTAGTTTGGGCAGATTTACTACCGATGAAGAGGTAGATTTTGCCGTGGAGAAATTGGTTGCAGGTGTAAATCACATGAGAGATTTAAGTCCTATCTGGGAAATGTACAAAGAGGGGGTAGATCTTAGCAATGTGCAATGGTCTGAACACTAATATTTTATATCATCCGTTTTAAATTATCATATTATGGCTTATTCAGAAAAAGTACTGGAACACTTTCAGCATCCTAAAAATGTAGGAACCCTCGATAAAAGTAAATCTACCGTTGGTACTGGCTTAGTGGGTGCTCCTGAATGCGGTGATGTTATGCGTCTTCAAATCGAAGTCGATCCTTCAACGCAAACTATTATTGATGCAAAATTCAAAACCTTTGGTTGTGGTTCCGCTATCGCTTCCTCTTCTCTGGCAACAGAGTGGCTTAAAGGCAAAACTATCGAACAAGCTTTAACCATAGATAATATGGATATTGTAGAAGAATTAGCCCTGCCGCCAGTTAAAATTCATTGCTCTGTTTTGGCAGAAGATGCCATTAAAGGGGCTATCGCCGATTATCAGTCTAAAAATGGAATAGCCGTTACTGCAATGGCTGCTTCTCACTAATTTATAAAAAGAGGCTATTTTATGTTATATTAAAATAGCCTCTTAATCTCAATCCTATGCTTTACGTCGGGGAATCTGCAAAATCTAAAATTGTCGAAATTCGTGCTGACAAAAATATGTCAGATGATTATTTCGTAAGAGTATCCGTCACTAGTGGCGGTTGCTCAGGTCTAAGTTATCAAATGGATTTTGATAATGAGGGGAAACCCAATGATCAAATTTTTGAAGATAATGATGTTAAAATTGTAACTGATTTAAAGAGCTTTCTCTATTTGTGCAATACTACCCTTGAGTTTTCAGGTGGTCTCGATGGGAAGGGTTTTTATTTTAATAATCCAAATGCTGCCCGAACCTGTGGTTGCGGTGAAAGTTTTGCCGTTTAATTGGTTTTATAAATGGTCCGATCATTGTGCGAATGATAAATCTGGCATTTGATGCAAAAAGATTCTTTCAAAACTCAACTGGTCTTGGAAATTATAGTAGAACGCTAATAACAAATCTAAATAAATATCATCCTCATTTATTCAAACTATTCCTTTTTTCTCCTATTTCCACTGAAAATTCTTCCTCTTCACCTGAAAAGCATTATTTCAATATTGTACGGCCCCGCTGGTACAAATATTTTTTTTGGAGGTCTTTCGGTGTGCCTCAAGATTGTAAAAAACACCTGATTCAAATTTATCATGGACTAAGTAATGAATTACCTGTTGAAGTTGTAAAAAACCCAAATATCAAATGGGTAGTTACTATTCATGATATTGCTTTCCTTTATTATAAAGCAGATTATTCTTTTTTTGATAGATTTATTCATTTTCAAAAAATACGATATAGTTGTCAAAAAGCTGATGTTATTATTGCCGTTAGCGAATATACTAAAATAGATATCTGTAAAAAATTTAATCTTCCTCGCGAAAAGGTAAAGGTAGTATATCAAACTGTAAACGATAATTTCAAAAAAACCTATACGAAAGTCGAGTTTCAACAAGTTGTGAATCTTTATCATTTACCAAATCAATATTTCTTATCGGTTGGAAGCATCACTGCAAGGAAAAATTTGTTATCCGCTTTAAAAGCCTGGAAGGGTCTTCCCATTGAATATCAATGTCCCTTTCTAATTATTGGGAAGCCAAATCGTAAATATTTTAAAATAATTAAGGAAGAATTGGATCTCTTTAAAGAGATTTACTCTAATAAAATTATTTTTAGAAACGTAGCTAACGAACATTTACCAATCATATATAAAAATGCAGAAGTTTTTATTTACCCTTCTTATTTTGAAGGTTTTGGTATTCCTGTTTTAGAGGCATTATGTAGCGGTATTCCTGTAATTACAAGTAAAACAACATCGTTACCTGAAGTAGGTGGTCCAGGTGCTTACTTGGTAGATCCCGCTAATTATGAAGAAATAAAAGAGGGAATTCTCTTTTTTATGCAACATAGAGAGCAAAGAGAACTCGCTATAAAAAAAGGGTTAGAGCACATCAAAAAATTTAATGCACAAGTAGTAACTGATAAATTAGTGCATGTTTATCAAAGTTTACTTCAATAAGTCAACTTTTTGCCATTTCCTTTAAAGCAAAAACGAAAATATCCAGCTCCTTGGTGGTAGTGTAAATATTGGGTACGATTCTACAACCTTGAACTCCCTGACCATCAATGGCTACCGTCCATATTCTATATTTTTTCAAGAGATTTTCTGCCATTAAAGATGTTTTCATATTTTTTATACCCACATTCGCGATACCACAAACTCTTTGTGGGTCAGATGGTGTATTCACTACTATATTTGGTTCATTGCGCACACGACTGGTCCAATAATTTTGTAAATAGCGTAATCTGGCCTCCTTTTTATCTAATCCTATGCGATGTAAATACTCGATGGCATTTCCAATGGCCAGGTCAGTAGCAACGGGATGGGTACCCGTATGATTCAACCTTCTTATGTTCTCCAAAGGATAGCCAAAATCACCAAACATTGGCCAAAGACCGCTTATTTTTTCCTTACTGATATATAATAAACCGGCTCCTAATGGAGCAGAAAGCCATTTATGTAGACTGGAACCATAATAATCACAGTTTAATTCTTTGATATCAAAAGCAAAATGTCCAATAGCATGTGCTCCATCAACCAGTACCTCAACACCTTTTTTATGAGCCATATCACAGATTTTTCTGATGGGGAGTATCTGACCTGTTATATTCACAATATGGCAGACCATGATCAACTTCGTTTTATTGGTTATCGCATTCTCATAAACCGCGACTATTTCTTCATCAGATTTTGGGATATTCGGCACATCTACTATTTTTCGTACAATACCATATCTTTCTTCACATAAGCGAAAATGTTCTATCATCGCAAAATAATCTTGATTTGCCATGATAGCCTCATCTCCTTTTTCCCAATGTATACCTCCAATGACAGTATCTAAAGATTCTGTAGTATTTCTGGTTATGATGATTTCTTCCGCATCACAATGGATTAATTCTGCGAGTTGGCCACAAACAGCCCTTTTATTATCCCATTGAACGGTTCGCATGTAATGAGAACCCTGGTAATTTACTTCTTTTATATGATGTAGATAGTCCTCCAGAATGGCTTGAGGCATAAAACAATAATAACCGTTTTCAAGATTTATATAATCTGGCTTTAATCGGTAGCCTCCCCTGATTCCTAACCAATAATTTTCGTCTTCAGCTATTTCTTCCACCGATTTATTGGCCACGGTGAGATTTAACTTTTCTAAAGTATTAAATAGGGCAGGAGCCCCTAAGCCCATGGCGATGGAGTGTTTGAAAAAGGTCCTTTTATCCATGATGATTCGTTTTCTTGGTAAGGTTAATTTAAGGATGATAGGTTTTAACTGCGTTGGTTTCTACTTCATTTTTATAAAAATGAACTTTTTTGAACTGTCCTCTCGTATATCTTAGAGATTGGTCATTAAAATGGGGTGAATTCAGGTCACTGGATGAACCACCAGTTACAATGGAATGAGCATTAATTTTGGGGCCAAATTCTACTACGGCAACAAAACTATTTCCCAAAGTCCCATATCTTTTCTTGGTTCCAGCTTGCGTTTTTGAGCCAAATGCAGCAAGAGATCCCCAGGCAGACGAGGTAAAACCTACAGGCAAACTTTCAAGATCATCATTAAACTCCGCGCGAATACCTGCACTTATTCGTTGAAACCTATTGATTTCTCCCCATGTAATGTTCCATGTGCCAAATTGACTGTTGAGTTGATTTATAGCTTTTTCAAAAGCAGCTTTTTTATCTGTTTCCGATAAGTTATTTAGGACATAAGTCTCTAAGTTTAACATAGATTTTGCACCATATCCACTTTTAATTCTGGCAATCTCCATAATATTTTCGCCATAAAAAACGGCTAGGGTAGTGGCAACGGAGAGAGAATCTCGCTCAAAATTCCAGACGGATAACTCTTTGAGAGGATCTAAAAATGGATTTGATAAATCTCCTTTATATACTTTTAGAAGGTCCGGGATAATCTTAGACAAACCAGGTAAAAAAGGATTGAAAGCCGCTTTAATTAAACTGTCAAGTGTCCATTGCCCTTTTACATTTTCCAGTATTCTTAAAGCGGCTACACCTCGGAAATTTTCTTCATCCGGTGCCATATAATCAGGGTATTTTTTCCTTTCGGGACTATATTTTCCAGAGGCAGTAAAAGGATCTGAATTACAGTTCTGAATCCAGCCATTGGCAGGATTAATTATTCGAACCAGTTCTTTAACCTTATGATATCCTTTCCATTCTGTATTTGAAGTTGTACCATCTAAAAGACCATTCCAATTATAATCCAGATTTCTTTTTGGCATAAAATTTCCATGCCAATAGGCAATATTCCCTAAATTATCTGCAAAAACGGTGTTGTTAGATGAATTTGTATTTAACTTCATTACTTTTTCAAAAGATTTGACATCTTCTGTCTTGGTTCTTAAAAAAGATTGGGCTAATGCGTCAATCTGTTCTGTCATCATTCGTATAGATACCCATTTACCATCTTTTCGTGCTATAATTGGTCCATGATGCGTAAAATATAAGGTTATTTCTCTGGATATTTTACCATTTTTAGTTTGAAAATAGATGATTTCCTTTCGGGTTTTGACTGGCAGCCATTTATTCTCATAGAGGTAATAATAATCGCTGCCTCTTTTTTCAATCGTTTCTAAATATTCATCTGCCACATCAGCGGCACCAGATGTATGCATCCATCCACATTTTTCATTAAATCCTTGATAAACAAAAAATTGCCCCCAGGTAACCGCACCGTAAGTGTTTAAGCCTTCCTCACTTACCAGATGAACCTCCGTTCTGAAATAAAAAGAGGTATGCGGATTTATAAGGAGCAGTGGATACCCATTTTTTGTTAATTCTGGCGCAATGGCAAATCCATTCGAACCTGCTGGTTCCTGTTCCCATTCAGGTATTTCCGGAACATGATATCCCATGCCATTTCCCTCATAAAAATCTTTGATCCCCTGAATTGGGATAATAGTAATGTTTCCGCCAATACTGCCCTCAGTAAATAATAAAGGCATCCATGGTTCAAATCTTTGTATGATTTTAGGTTTAATATTTGGATTTTTGTGCAGATAATAATTAATCCCCGAGGCAAACCCGTCCAATAAAGCTTTTAACCAGGTAGGTGAACGTAAATAATTATTTTTCGCAAGCAGAGTATCTGCATACATTCTTGCTCGTGCGTCTTGATAAAAATAATTTTCACCTAAGGATTCTGATAATCTGCCCAGTGCATCTAAATAATTTTCTTCCACCCGATTAAAATCATCCTCACACTGGGTGTACATTAATCCAAAAACCACATCGGCGTCGGTTTTACCATATATATGCGGAACACCATAATTATCTCTTATTATAGTGACATTTTGTGCCCTTGTAGTCCATTCATTTATTTCATTATTGGAAAATGTTTGTCCATTGAGTAAACATAAACTGGAAAACAAAAGGATGGAAATCAGTTTGAACATGGTATCAAATTTTTATTAATTTTGGGAATTTAGGTAAAATAAATAAATTATGAAAGTTTCCAGGGCAATTTTATCCGATTTACCCAATATATGCATACTTGCCAATAATGCCTATCGTGGCGAGGAAGCAAAAAAAGGATGGACATTTGAGTCCGATTTTATAGAAGGGGATAAAAGAACAGATGAAAATGACCTGTTTTTGTTGTTTTCTAATGAAAAAGCATTATTTCTTATTGCAAAAAATGATAATGAGATTATAAATGGCTCAGTGTATCTGGAAGTTAAAAATGAAAATTTGTACATGGGAATGCTCTCTGTTGAGCCCGCGCTCCAGGGAAATGGTATCGGAAAGCTCTTAGTGTCAAATGCTATTCAATATGGTCAATCTCTTGGTTTGGAAAAAATTCAGATTCAGGTTGTCCATCTTCGGCAAGAACTTATTTTATGGTATGAAAAATTAGGATTTATTACATCAGATAAGATAATGCCTTTCGAGGTACCCTTAGAATTTGGTAAACCTAAAGTTCCTCTTCATTTTATCGAAATGTATCGTAGCTTATAAAACGAATATCCTTTAAAATGTACTATTTCACTATATTTACCACATAAAAGTAAATGAATGCAAAAAAGTAAAGAAGATATTCAAAAGGAAAAGGATGACTTTTTACGCCAATTTGTTGTCCCGGAGGGTAATATTTGGGGTTGGAAATTTTCCCTTTTTGGATTGGGCCTTATTATATTTTTATGCCTTTGGTTGGTTTGGTTACATTACAAAAGAGGCGTTCCCGTAGGTTTTGATGAACAAAAAATGGAGGTTAATCCTATGGTTTTACCTGAAAAAATAGACACACTTAAATATGAATAATACCATT
>JBILDL010000062.1:0-8472 GCA_044352635.1 Saprospiraceae bacterium
GCCAATTGTCTAAGGCCCATCTCATTAACAAATACAATATTACCACCTACTTCGGTGATACTTTTTACGTAGGTCTGAGCTGTCTCCTTGATTTCATCATTAGACAGCACGGGATCGACTATGAAAGTTACTTCAAAGTTTCTCATCTGGATCAGACATTTTTAGTTAAAAATTGGCTGCAAAAGTAATAAAATTTTTCTAATTATACTAAATAAATGGTTATTTATCTTTAGATCTAACAATTCCTATTATTTTACCCCGGTCAAATTGACCTGTAAGCGTTGGCGATTGCCTGTTTTCTGTAAATTTCCTAACATTGTCCGCGACATAATTAAATAATTCCTGAATACTAATTTTTTTGTCCCGATTGGTGTCGGCCAATCCCTCGAGGCCTTTAATTAAATAATAGCTAAATACGCTTTGCTGAAGTCTGTCGGCTTCCGCTGAATTCTCACTGGACGTTGAAGAAAGGAGCATAGCAAAATCAGATTGGTCAGACTGGCTATTTTGATAAAAATCAGTTTGACTGCTCCCCAAGAAGCCCTTTTGCTCCTGCATACTTCCTGCATGACAAGCATCAGCGATACACATTTTAAATTGAGCATTAGATTCTTGAAGGGCTGAATAAATTTCATGATGATACACCACTTTTTCATAAGTACCGTCATAATCAATAGGTAAAAATGCCCCTTTTATGCCATGACCTGAAAAGTAAAATATCACCATATCCTTTTTTGTCACCCTACTTAGCATTGCATTCAGGGAATCGAGAATATTTCTACGAGTGGCTACTTTATCAACTAAATTTATAATATTCTTTGAAGGAATAGCTCCTCCTTCGGGACTTCTCAGGAAAGCAAAAAGGTTTAATGCATCATTATCAGGGTATTGAAGCGGTTCCCTATGATTTACGTAGTTTGATACACCCACTAATAAGACATAGACTTCACCCTCATAGAAAGAATAAGGCGTATTTTTGGAAACTATATTTGGGCCCACCTCCGGTATTGCAGTTTTTATAAATATTCCACGTTCCCAAATTCCCTGAACTTTATTTCCATTCGCAGAAATCATCATCCCCTTTCCATGCAATGAGCCCTTTTCTATTTCACCCTCATACACATCTCCGTTATAGTAAGATATTTTTCCTATTCCATTTGCGAACCCATTTTGAAAATCACCTTCATAAGTGTTACCATCTGCATACAAATAGGTACCCCTGCCGTTTTGACAATTCCCCGATTGGCAAACTCCAATTTTTTCTTTTACGTTAGGAGTGGGAGGTCGTGGACCCCCTGTGGGTGTTGTTATTCCTGAGTCAGAAGTACCCTGATAAATATTCTCGGACCAAAAACCTGATCTAATTCTGCCGTCAGAATAGGTTAACTCACCATTTCCGTGTTGTTTATCCCCTTGCCAGGCACCTTTATACTCCGATCCATTAAAATAGTAACAAATACCTATCCCATGGCGAAGACTGTTTTTAAAATCGCCGATATAAATGTCCCCATTAACCATCAGCACCCCTTTTCCACCAATACAATCACCTGCTAAACAGCCTTGAATACGACTGGAAACGGAAAACAACTTTTCTGAAACCAAATTTGGATTTTCCTCAAAAAGCTTCCCCTTTTTCCACAGGCCCTGTTGTTTTAAAGATTGAGCATTGATAAAGACGCCCACACCCTCAGGTTTATCCAGCTTCCATTCACCAAAAAAACGGGAGCCATTCTTCCAAAAACAAATTCCTATACCTTGTCTGTTTCCCTGAACAAATGCCCCCATATATCTGGAGCCATCCTGGAATGTTTTAACACCAAATCCATCTATACAATTGACCGTACTACATTGCGACCAGAGGAACAATGGCCAATTAAACAACAGGGTAACAAATAAAAACAACTTCCATTTCATACAACAAATATAAAATATTTATATGATAAAATAATACATATAATATTTAGCGAACTACAGAAACCGGCATATTTTTGTCTATTCCACCATATAAAACAGGCGATTGTTTATTTTGCGTAAACCGACGAACCTTTTCAAACACGTAATCAAATAATTCGTTAACGGAAACGAGGCCATCCATATTTTTCTCAGCTTCGCCGGTTAAACCACGAATAAGGAAATGGCTAAAAACCCCTGATTTAATACCATCGAATTCGTGAGAAAATTCCTCTGTCCTTGAAGATAAAAGGAGGCCTAAACCGCCTGAATAACCGGCTAAAGATTCATAAAGAAGATGAGAGTAACTTTCATTTTCAGACATAGAGCGAAAACTCCCAGAATGACAAGCATCGGCAAAAACCAATTTATGTTTAGCGGGACTATGTAACAAAATAGATTTGACCTCCTCATGATTTATCCGATGCAGGACACCATCACTATCCACGGGTAGAAAAGCACCTGGCAAACCATGGCCTGAAAAATAAAATAAAATTAAATCTTCAGGATTTGCTTTTGAAAATAGCTGATTAGCGGCCGTCATGACATTTTTATGCGTTGCCTGCTGATCTTTCAATATGATAATTTGTGACGAAGGCACGGAACCTCCAGCTTCAGATTGTAAAAAATCATAAATATGTTGAGCGTCATCATCGCTAAATTCTAATTTCTTCATTTGATTATAATCGGATACACCGATAATGAGCGCACGAATTTTAGGAATTTTTATCGTTTCGACTTTAATTGAAGGTGAAGCACTTTTAGGAGTTGGAGTACTAAGCTGATTATTTTCCCATACGCCAATGGTAATTTTACCATCGGGCAGGGTAAGTTTTCCAATCCCTTGTTTTTTTCCGCCGACAAAAGAACCTTCATAAGAAGTACCATCTGGATTATTCAGAATACCAAAGCCATGCTGGGCACCCATTTGCCAACTACCCTGGTAATTTCCGCCGACAAAAAATGTATATTTTCCGATGCCATGAAACTTACTGTAAACAAAACCACCTTCGTATAAATCACCATTTTTGTAAATCATTTTACCCACACCTTGCCTATAACTATTCACCCATTCCCCGACATATAAGTCACCATTTGGAAAATGCAATTTTCCTTTTCCATTGGGGTTTGCCCGTTGAAAATCACCTTCATACCGACCACCACTTGGATAAATATAAACGCCATAACCTTCATAACAATTACCCGAGAGGCAACCAACGAAAGCACTTGAATTTAAATAAAATGAAAACAGGAAAATGACAGACAAACAAAAATTACGCATGGACTATTAATTTTGAAGTGAGCCCGACCTTTAAAAGGCTGGAAAAGCGTAACATTTATCGTATATATGGCTGGATACTTAAGGTTAAAAAATAAATAACTTACATAAGAATGAAAAAATTGAATAAAAATTGCGTGTACAGGCAGCGAAAAGATACCATTCTAAGTTTTGATACTATAACTGTACTAACAAAGCGGATAATCCTTCCTTTCTACACTCACTGAATCAATAAATTTATCAGGAAAGGGTTATCCGCTTATTTTTTTTGCTGTGAGAGAAGGATTCGAACCCCCAAGAGGCAGTTAGCCATAGCACAAGAAGATTGG
The DNA here is from genome assembly GCA_044352635.1 of Saprospiraceae bacterium. Lineage (GTDB taxonomy): Bacteria > Bacteroidota > Bacteroidia > Chitinophagales > Saprospiraceae > BJGN01. The sequence continues at coordinate 3,559 of JBILDL010000062.1, forward strand.
TGGTCAACCCCTGGATCGATACCGGCCCTATGCTACGTTTATCCCGTAATCCTCACCCCCGAGACAAGAGGGCATGGCTGCCAATTTCATCACCTCACAATTTGATGATTTAACAAAACTTACTTTTGTTGATGCAAATATAATAATACTTTGTTTTTTATGCAAGATTAATAAAAATAATTCCAAAAAATTATGAAATTATTAATTTCACCTCAAATTAATTGCATTAGAAAGGCACAAAGCAAAGCGCCATAAGTTCCCAATGCATAGCCGAGGACAGCCAGAAGTACGCCAACGGGAGCCAGAGCTGGACTAAAAGCGGCGGCGACAATGGGTGCTGAGGCGGCACCCCCAATATTAGCCTGTGACCCTACGGCCAGGAAAAAGAAAGGCGCTTTTATCCATCTTGCTACGAGGATCAACAGTATACAATGTATGCACATCCAGATAAATCCAACGGCGAAGAGGCCTAAATTTTGAAAAACCTCTTGAAGATTCATCTGCATGCCTATGGTTGCCACTAAAACATATAAAAATACGGATCCCAAACGAGAAGCACCTATTCCTTCAAAGTTTCGCAACCGTGTAAAAGAGATAAATAAACCAATCGTTGTTGCTAGGAAGGCTATCCAAAAGAAAGAAGAATTCAGTGCGGTCAAGCGCCAGCTAATTAAAACTTCCTTATATTTTCCCAACCAAGGCGTAATGAGGTCTGCACCCCAATGAGAAAGAGCAACGCCTGCAAATGCAATGGTAAGAAGATAGAGTAGTGATTTGGTATCTGGAATTCTTTCTACCCCTTTTTGGAATGCCGACATTTTATTTTGAAGATCAACTATAGCTGAAGTATCAGCCTTCAACCATTTGTCTATTTTATCAGTAATACTGGCGCCATACAAGAGCAAGCCCATCCATACATTGGCTACAACGACATCTACGACAATCATAACAGCAAAAAGATTTTCATTTACTGAAAAAATTTCTTTCATGGCCGTTTGATTTGCCCCACCCCCAATCCAGGAACCGGCGATAGTAGAAAGTCCTTTCCATAAATCCTCTGGATTTGTCTGTATTAAGTCAGGAAAAAGATATTTAACGGTTAATAAAGCAATAGGCCCTCCGATAATAACACCCAAAGAGCCTGTTAAAAACATAATAAGAGCTTTAGGTCCTAAATTCCAAACTCCCTTTAAATCAATGCTTAAACAAAGCAAAATGAGAGAGGCTGGCAATAAATACTGTGAGGACACCTTATAAAGAACGGAGTTTTCACCTGAAATAAGATTGAGTGGCCAATGCAAGAGCGCAGGTAAAAAATAGCACAACAATAAGGGAGGAAAAATGGTATAAAATTTTTGAATCCATTTGTTTTTACTGGTTGAGGTAAAAAAAACGAAAGAAAGTACAGACAATAATAGTCCTAATACGATGGCATCATTGGTAAAGTAAGGTTGCATCATTATATTTGTTCTTTTTTAACACCTCAATATAGAAAAAAACGCTTACTTACAAGGTGGAAACTCAAATATTGGGAAAATTTAAAGTAATTTTTATGAATTATAAAAAGTTTGTTTTACCCTTAGTTATCATGGTTTTGGTTGTTTTATCTGATAGGATGACCAAAGTGTGGGCGGTTGAAACACTAAAAGGGTACCCTTCACAATCCTACCTTGGTGATAGTTTTCGTATTATCTATGCTGAAAACGAGGGTGCTTTTTTAAGTTTAGGTTCTGACTTACCTGAGAACGTTAGATTCTGGGTTTTGGCTATTATACCCATTTTGGCTTTAGGGTATTTCGGTTTTACTCTTTTTTTTAACAACGAGGTTGGACCCTGGCAGAGAATAGCTTTTGCCTTCATTATTGCAGGTGGTGGAAGCAACATCATAGACAGGATTTTAGAAGGAAAAGTGGTTGATTTTTTGAATATCGGTATTGGAGAATTACGATCTGGCATTTTTAATATAGCAGATATGGCTATAATGGCGGGACTTTTCCTTATATTACCCATGGCATTTAAATCGTCTTCACCTAAAAAGCAGGAATCAGTCTCCGCCGAAGGAGAAAATGCTGATGAAAATGCTGAAATAAAAGTAGCAGAAGAAGAGACAGAAGAGGAGACAAAAGAACCAGACAAAGAAAATAAAGGAGAGTAATATTTTAAAAAACTCATTCAGGAAAATTTTTAAATAAAACGTATGAAAGCATTATCTCCAGGGATATTATTAGGTATCATATTAGGATATTTTCTAATGCTCATTCTTGTTTCTATATTTACGAGTAGGAATGCTAATAATCAGGATTTTTTTAATGCTGGAAGAAATTCCCCCTGGTATCTGGTGGCCATTGGCATGATAGGCGCGTCCCTTTCAGGTGTGACTTTCATATCCATTCCTGGTGTTGTCGGCGGTGGCGGATTAAATCAGGCTTTCTCATACATGCAGATTGTTTTAGGGTATATGCTAGGATATGCAGTAATTGCCCTGGTTTTACTCCCATTGTACTACAGAATGAATTTAACCTCCATTTATACTTATTTAGAAAAAAGATTTGGTTGGCATGCCTACAAAATGGGGGCAATATATTTCCAATTAAGTCGAACAACGGGATCTGCTTTACGATTATTTTTGGTGGCTACGATACTGCATCAATTTGTATTTGCACCTTATCAAATATCTTTTGCATTCTCTGTTTTTTTAACGATATTCTTAATTTGGGTTTACACATTTAAGGGGGGAATTAAAACGATCGTTGTTACAGACACCATTCAAACTTTTTTCATGTTAGGCGCTGTATTTCTAACCATAATACTTATATGTCAAAATTTGAATATGGGTTTTGGCGACATGGTAAGAGCAGTAAATAATAGTGGATATTCTAAAGTTTTCTTTTTTGAAGGTGGCTGGAGTGACCCCAATAATTTTTTCAAGCAATTCTTAAGCGGAGCTTTAATCACCCTCACCATGACAGGACTTGACCAGGACATGATGCAAAAAAATCTAACCTGTAGAACATTAAAGGACGCTCAGAAAAACATGTTTACCTTCAGTTTCATCTTAGTTTTTGCCAATTTGTTATTTTTAACAATGGGAGCCATGCTTTATATATATGCATCTGAACTTGGCATCACTTTGCCTGAAAAGACTGACCAGGTATATCCATTTTTAGCATTAAATCATTTATCCCCATTCATAGGCATGCTGTTTATACTAGGATTAATTGCAGCTGCCTATTCCAGTGCTGATTCGGCATTAGCCGCCATGACCACCTCCTTTTGTATAGACTTTTTAAACTTTGAGAAATGGGAGGCATCAGAGGAACAAAAAAAGAAGGTTCGATTTATGGTACACATAGGATATAGTGTATTAATGTTTCTCATGATAATACTTTTCAATACCATATCAAAGGACGGAATTATCAATGAACTTTTCCGTTGGGCCGGATTCACTTATGGACCTTTACTTGGATTATTTGCCTTTGGCATATTGACACAATTCAAGGTAAAGAGTCAATGGATTATCCCAATTTGTGTGCTATCACCCATCATTTCCTGGTTACTGGACACCTATTCTAAGGAATTATTTCAAGGCTTTACGTTTGGCTTTTTAATATTAGCCATAAACGGTACTTTGACGTTTTTAGGGTTACTTTTGGCTAGTGAAAGGGTTTATAAAGTGGTTCAATAGGCATTTATTTATAAATATTCCTATTAAAGTTGGCACTTATTCCTACATTTGCGGCGCTTTATGGTAAATCATTATCCATATTAAACTATTAACAATGTCTAAAACTTTTGCTGCTATAACAGGTGTTCACGGCTACGTACCAGATTATGTTCTTACCAATGAGGAATTAGAAAAAATGGTTGATACCTCTGATGAATGGATAACATCCCGCACGGGAATAAAAGAACGAAGAATATTAAAAGGTTCAGAAAAAGGAACTTCTGTACTTGGTATTGAAGCGGTAAAGGGGCTTTTAGAGAAAACGGGTACTAATCCGGAGGACATTGAACTACTCATCTGTGCAACGGTCACTGCCGATATGCATTTTCCTGATACTGCCAATTTAATTGCTGCTGCAACGGGATTAACGAAGGCCTACACATTTGACTTGTCGGCTGCCTGCTCAGGATTTCTATTTGCCTTAACCACCGCCTCACAATTTATTGCTGCAGGTACACATAAGAAAGTCATTGTCGTTGGCGCGGACAAAATGTCAGCGATTGTAGATTATACAGACCGCTCCACATGTATATTATTTGGAGATGGCGCTGGGGCTGTTTTACTTGAACCGTCCACTGAATATGGTGTAATGGATCAACAATTACATTCTGATGGGCAAGGTCAACACTATTTATATATGAAAGGAGGTGGATCTTTTCATCCACCGTCAGCAGAGACCATTGCAAATAAAGAACACTTTATTGTTCAGGACGGCAAACCGGTGTTCAAAGCGGCGGTAAGTGGCATGAGTGATGTTGTAAGTAAAGTGATGGCAAGGAATGGATTAACCAATGACAGTGTAGCTTGGCTTGTACCCCATCAGGCAAATAAGAGAATCATACAAACGGTAGCGTCCATGGCAGACTTTCCAATTGAAAAAGTAATGGTAAACATTCAAAAATATGGGAACACAACGGCGGCGACCTTGCCTTTATGTCTATTTGACTGGGAGAAGAGGCTTCATAAAGGGGACAATCTCATATTAACTGCCTTTGGTGGCGGCTTTACATGGGGCGCCCTCTATCTAAAGTGGGCTTACGACACACCTGCATGATACACGGTGCGAATTTTTGATTATATTTGAGGCTTAAAACAAATTTAGATATAACTTTTTACCAAAAAACCAATATGGCAACAACTGCAGACATACGAAATGGTCTATGTATTGAGTTCAATGATGACATTTTTCA
>JBILDL010000064.1:0-8402 GCA_044352635.1 Saprospiraceae bacterium
GTTTGAAGAATGGACGTTATTACACTCAGGGGGGCAAAGAATTCAGGCAGGAGAGATCGACATAGGTAATCGACAAATAAAAATAACCTGCCCTAACATTAGGACAGGTATTTATATTTTAACGCTTTCAGGAAAAAGAGGTAACGTCGTTAAAAAAATAAGTTGGGTAGAATAACCACTTATTTTTTAAATACTACTGTAACCTTGAACAAGCAATGATATTTCATTATTTAGTACTTCCACAAACCCCGTAGAAATATTAAATTGTATTTGTTTTCCTACTTCATTGGACACTTGTAAGGAATTTTCTTTGGCATTCCAATATGAAAAATCACCTTCTCCAGTCACAATCTGTACGGAACCACTGGCAAGCGCTGCTACCAATGGAGCATGTTGATTAAGAATTTGAAATTTACCGTCAACACCAGGAAGTTTAGTAGAGGTAACATTTCCACGGAATATTTCCTTTTCAGGAGTAAGCACTGTTATTTTCATTTTAGTGAGACGGATTAATTTAAAATTAAAACAGATTAAGCTAGTTCAGCGAGCATTTTCTTTCCAGTCTCGATCACTTCGTCAATCGATCCCTTCAGGTTGAAAGCAGCTTCAGGATATTCATCCACTTCACCGTCCATAATCATATTGAATCCACGAATGGTTTCTTCGATGGGCACTAAGACCCCTGGAATACCAGTGAATTGTTCCGCAACGTGGAAAGGTTGAGATAAGAAACGCTGAACACGACGTGCGCGGTGTACAATCATTTTATCTTCGTCGGACAATTCTTCCATACCTAAGATGGCAATAATGTCCAATAACTCGTTATAGCGCTGAAGAATATTTTTTACATCTTGTGCACATTTGTAGTGTACATCTCCAACAATGAGTGGATCTAATATTCTTGAAGTAGAATCTAATGGATCTACCGCAGGATAAATACCCAGGGCTGCAATTTTTCTACTTAAAACGGTCGTTGCATCTAAGTGAGCAAACGTAGTTGCCGGAGCAGGGTCTGTCAAGTCATCGGCAGGAACGTAAACGGCCTGTACGGAAGTAATTGAACCTCTGCGGGTTGAAGTAATACGCTCTTGCATTAAACCCATTTCAGTAGCCAATGTTGGTTGGTAACCCACGGCAGATGGCATACGACCCAAAAGAGCCGAAACTTCAGAACCTGCTTGGGTGAAACGGAAGATATTATCAATGAAGAAAAGGATATCCTTTCCACCATTAGGATCAGTTAGATCACCATCTCTGTAATACTCGGCAACAGTCAATCCTGAAAGAGCTACTCTGGCTCTTGCACCCGGAGGCTCATTCATTTGACCAAAAACGAATGTGGCTTTAGATTCCTCTAATGCCTTCATGTCCACCTGGCTTAAATCCCAGCCTCCTTCTTCCATAGAATGCATGAATTTTTCGCCGTAGCGAATAATGCCTGCCTCTAACATTTCTCTCATTAAATCGTTTCCTTCACGAGTACGTTCACCAACGCCCGCGAAAACGGAAATACCATCGTAACCTTTGGCAATATTATTAATTAACTCTTGAATAAGTACGGTTTTTCCTACACCGGCACCACCAAATAAACCAATTTTTCCACCCTTCATGTAGGGCTCAATTAAATCGATTACCTTGATACCAGTGTAAAGAATTTCTTTTTCTGTCGATAGATCTTCATAAGCTGGTGGCTTTCTATGAATCGGGTAGGTATTATCCTTATTTACAGGACCGATTCCGTCAATAGCTTCACCAACTACATTAAATAACCTGCCGCGGATATGCATACCAACAGGCATGGTGATGGTTTCACCTGTGTCAACCACTTTGGCACCCCGGGTAAGTCCATCTGTTGAATCCATGGCAATGGCACGAACGCTATCTTCACCAAGGTGTTGTTGAACTTCTAATACTAAGGTATCAGCACCTGGTCTTTCGATTTCCAATGCATGAAAAATTTCAGGAAGTGAACCAGCGTTTGGAAAAGAAACGTCCACGATTGGACCGATAACTTGTTTTACGTGACCTACATTTGCCATATCTGCTTATCTTTACAAAATTTAAATAAGTGCTTTTTAAAAATTGGCACAAAGTTAGCCTTTTTGAATTAATATTCTTGTTTTTTACTTTAAATTTTTATCCATTGATTGATAAAGCGGTTATTCTCGCCGGCGGGCTTGGGACTCGGTTAAAAGGTCTTTTAGGTGAAATACCTAAACCGATGGCGCCTATTAATAAACTTCCATTCCTTCATTATTTATTGAATTACTTGTCAAATCAAGGTGTCAAAGAGGTTTTCCTTTGTGTTGGTTTTCAACATGAGGTTATTGTCAGGTATTTCGGTGACCATTTTAGAGACATAAAAATTTTCTACACCATAGAAAAAGAACTTTTAGGTACAGGTGGTGCCATTATGCCCGTGCTGTCAAAGTGGAGAGAACCATTTTTCCTCCTAAATGGAGATACTTTTTTTGAAGCCGATCTTAAATCCTTTTCCGAGACTTTTTTTAAGTTGCGTCCCTTGGCATCTCTTTCTCTTAAACCGGTCTTTAATCAAGATCGATATGGCGCCGTCCAATTGCAAGGGGATAAGATTACGTCTTTTACAGAGAAGAAATTCCTTGCCTCAGGGTTGATCAATGCGGGGGTCAGTATCCTTACTCCTGAGATTTTTGAAGGTAAATTACCCGGAGATGTCTTCTCTTACGAAAAGGACTTGTTTGAGAAAAAAGCTGCTTCTCACTTTTTACATGGCTTTGTGCAAGATGAATATTTTATAGATATTGGCATTCCCGAGGATTATGAAAGGGCGCAAAAGGAAATTCCAATGCGATTTTTTATTAAGACCCATTCTGCTAAATTTTTATTTTTAGACAGAGACGGGGTCATAAATAAACATTTGCCAGGGGATTATGTGAAAAATATAGCCCAATTTGAATTTTTGCCTGGGGTGTTAGACGCTATCATAAAATTTAATCACTTCTTTTCCAGGATCGTCATAGTTACCAATCAACAGGGTATTGGAAAAAATCTATACTCAGAGAAAGATCTTAATGAAGTGCACCAATTTATGACCACCAAAATAAAAGAGGCAGGAGGAACCATAGATGCCATTTATTTTTGCCCCTCTTTAGAAATAGAAAATCCCATTTGTCGGAAACCAAACGTGGGTATGGGATTACAGGCAAAACGGGATTTTCCTGATATTGATTTCAAACAATCTGTAATGATTGGAGATTCGATGTCTGATATGCAGTTTGGAAGAAATCTTGGCATGTTTACCATCTTGATTTCTTCCGATGCAGACAAGAAATTTAATCCTGACCTGGTTGATTTAAGAATGGATGGTTTGAAAGAGGTGGCAAACTTACTTAAATAAAAAAAGAGGCTATCTTTTTAAGACAGCCTCCCAGCTAATACATTTATAAACTCAACACATTATTCCTTACCAGAAATAGAAATTTTAGATTTGGAATCCATTTTTAAACCTGTATTTGATTCATAAATTTTCAAATACTTGGCATGAAAAGGTCCGACATATTTTTTCCCATCTATCTTTAAATAACTCGCCGTCAGTTCCATCTGGAAATTATTCTCGTCGGCAATTACCTGGTCATTCATTAATTGACTGGTGATGGCAGACCTGACATTCCCTGGTTGAAATGCATAATTACCCAGTGAAAAATTAATACTATCGGCAACAAAAAATGCTTTACCTTCTTTCAACTTGTTTAGAGGCATTCCATTGACAATGATGACTTCCTCTCCATTAACTGATTTCCTTACATCAATGGTCTTAATATCTTCCTTGTTTATGTTATTTGTTCCATTCTTTTCCGAGGAGATTACTGTTACCACAGTTTCAGCATTTACACGGCCAGGTGATTTGATAACGTTCATCGTTTTAATAGTCGCTGGATCAATATCGTCCAAATTGATATTATTACCTTTTTCGTCTTTCCAAATCATCTTTTCCTCCGATTGGATAGTTTGGCCTTCACTTTTAACTGTAACTTCCTTATGCTGGATGAATTTAATTACGCTGCCATCTTTTTTTACAATGATGATGGCATCTTCAGGATTATTTCCTGAGGTCTGATCTATTCGTTCCATCTTGATGATAGTTGGAGGAGGTGGTGGAGCTGGTACTCCCGGTGGAGGAGGTGGAGCTGGTATTCCTGGAGGAGGTGGAGGAGGCATTTCACTCATAATTTTCTTAACCTCCGATTCGTATTTGGGAAAGTCACTTTCAGGTATCGCGTTGCCGTCTTTTTTCAACGAAACAATTTTTCCATCCTTCAGATTGATATCCCAGGTTTTCCCGTTTTTATTGAGATTAAGTTGGATAGTCCCGTTTGGAAGGCTATCGGTCTTAACGGTCAATATGGTTTTGAATTCGGATTTATTGGCATAAACTGGTTTTTGTTGCCAAAACATACCGACGGCCAGTCCTAATACGAGGATGCCTAGCGTTGTTTTTTCCATGAAATTTACATTTTTTGAAGGTTCTAAAATTCTTTTGATTCTGAGGTACATTTCAGATGGTTTCTTGGCGAATGCGAGAGAACCAATACTTGAAATAGCATCATTTTCTTGTATAATCAATAAGGCTTTAGCATAAGATAACTTCTGGTTGAGTTCCTTTCCAGCTGCCTCGTCATCGCAGATATGTTCTCTTTCCCTTTTAATGATGCTAGTCAGCCACCAGGTTACAGGGTGAAAATAGAAAACCACCTCAATAAATATTTGAAAAATATTTAATATATAGTCGTTTCTTTTTATATGAGCTAATTCATGAAGTATAACTGCTTCTATTTGCTCCGGAGTAAGTTTTGAAAGTAAGGCAAAGGGGAAAAGCAGAATGGGTTTGAAATGGCCAAATACAATAGGGCTTTGAATCTGTGTGGATAACTTCCCGATGATTTTTTTTACGCCGGCTTCTTTTCGTTTCAACTCCAAAAACAAGTTCATTTCCGGTGGAAGTGGGTCCGTACTTACCTTGTTTAACCAAATTAAGTAAGAAAAGCCTCCCATCATTCTTAAGGTCATGAAACTTACGCCTATTAACCATATCCAGGAAACCCAATCAATGTATTGGCTAGGCAGATTAAGTAATTTTTCAAGCAGAGAGGTTTTAACAGCCGCAGTTTCATTATCAGACAAATAGAAATGATTTTGAATACCTGACTCCTGGTTTATTGCAGGTTCAAGTCTGTTTGCAAATTCGTTCCATATATAACAAAAAGTACAGATGGAAGTAAGTAATTGTATGAATAAGGTGGTCCATGCTGCGTTAAATCGGGATTTGGCACTTTTAAAACTTTGAGTAGTAAGCAGTATATAAAATACCAGTCCAATGATAGCCCCTTGCCATATTGCATGGAATACGGTCCAGCCTAACACATCAATCAGATTTTGAGAAAATTCTATGAAATTTTTCACGGCAATACCTTTAAATATTAAATAATTTGATGGGCGGAATCTTGATCTTCTAATTGGGAAATCAATTTTTTTATCTCCTCCAACTCAGAGGCAGATGCAGCAGCATTCCCTAAAACTTGCATAACTAATTGATGCGAGGATCCCTGAAAAGTATTGATTACAAACTTTTGTACTAGTTTTTCTTTTGTATTTTGCTCGGAAATAGTCGCCTGATAAAGATGAATTCTTGCAGATTCATCTCTTTGTACCAATTTCTTCTCCAGCATTATTTGCAATTGCTTGAGTATGGTAGTATAGCCAACTTCCCTTTTTTCTTGCAAAAGTCCATGAACTTGCTTAACAGAGCAGGGGCCTGTTTGCCATAGGGTTTGCAGAATTTCTAATTCCGCTTCCGTTGGATTGGGTAAATTTTCCATACCTTAATTTTAGCTACGATTAATTTCGTAGTGCAATGTAAGGTGGCTTTATGAAGTTTCCAAATGTTGTACGAATTATTTCGTACTAAAATAAAAATTAATTAATCCAGGTGCGAAATTTAAGTTTTATAGCTTCGACAGGCTTTTCCAGTTTGATAGCAGCTTCGTCAAAAGATGGACTTTTCCACTTGGGGAACACATCATTTGAAAATGCGTAAGCCTCTGTTGGAATGCCTAAAATATTTTTATCTATTTTTTTATTGCCATTTACATCCTGATAGGCGGCTACCAGATACTTACCTTCCTGCAGTCCTTCAAACTTGATTATTTGGGTGGTATTTTTTCCAACAGGAACTATTTGCGCATGATTAGGATTAGCCTCATCTGCAAAGGCGGCCGCAGAATTATAAAGACCAATTCGGACGGTCCCCTTTTCGGGTACCAAGCCTTCCATCTTAATTTCTAACGTAACAGGTGGATTGAACAGGGAAAGAATTATGGCATAAAAAACAATATGGAGCATTCTTATTAATTTTAGTAAGTAAATTAAAATAGACTGGGTTAGGTTTAATTTTTTTGCATATTTTATATTTCATAAACCTTTATCTTTTCATTTTTGTTGTATTATTGTAGCGAAATTTCGCTAAAAATAAAATTATGGAATCAGCAGCTGTTAAGTCACAACTAAAAGGGGGTGAGTTTCTATTGAAGGAAAGCACCATTGAGGATATTTTTATCCCGGAAGATTTCAATGAGGAACAAAAAATGATTCGCCAAACGGCTTATGATTTTCTTGTTCAGGAAGTTTTACCGCACGCGAGAAAAATTGATAAACAAGAGGATGATACTTTACTTGAAGTACTTGGTAAGTTTGCTAACCTTGGCTTTTTGGGTACCCACATGCCTACGGAATATGGGGGTTTAGACTTTGATAATCATACCAATACATTGATTAGCGAGGTTATGGGACCTTCCGGATCCTTTACGGTTGCTTATGCAGCTCATATTGGCATCGGTATGTTACCTATTTTATATTTTGGGACGGAAGAACAGAAATCACATTATCTTCCCCGACTTATTTTGGGGGAATTAAAAGCTTCTTACTGTCTGACCGAACCCGGTTCAGGTTCCGATGCTTTAGCAGCTAAAACAAGGGCTGATTTAAGCGAGGATGGAACAAAATATATATTAAACGGGCAGAAAATGTGGATTTCCAATGCCGGTTTTGCTGATATTTTCATTGTCTTTGCCAAAATTGGAGGAGAAAAATTCACTGGTTTCATTGTAGAAAGAAATACCCCAGGGTTGACCTTTGGTGAAGAGGAAGAGAAGATGGGGATTAAGGGTTCTTCTACGAGACAGGTGTTTTTTGAAAATGTAGCTGTTCCCGTTGAAAATTTATTGGGAGATATTGGAAAGGGACATTTGATTGCCTTTAATGTGCTGAATATCGGTAGGTATAAATTGGGCGCTTTATGTCTGGGGGGGGCACAGGGAAGTGCGGATACCGCCATTAAATATGCCAATGAAAGAGTTCAGTTTGGTCAGGCCATTTCTAATTTCGGTGCCATTAAATATAAAATTGCAGAACAAGCGATACGCATTTTTTCTGGTCAAAGTGCCCTATACAGGGTTTCCCATTTATTGCAAAAAAAGAGAGAGGAATTAGCTGCTGAAGGGGTGCCTTTTGCAAAAGCAAAATTGGAGGGTGCGGAGGAATATGCTATCGAGTGTTCTATCCTTAAAATTGTAGGTTCTGAAGTAGTTGATTATGTAGTGGATGAAACCTTACAGATTCATGGGGGTATGGGCTTCTCGGAGGAAGGAACTGCGGCCAGAGGCTACAGGGATTCAAGAATAAATAGAATCTACGAAGGAACGAATGAAATAAACAGAATGTTGATGGTTGACCAACTCTTTAAAAGGGCTCTGAAGGGAGAACTTGATTTGGTTGGTCCCGCCTGGGCTGTTCAAAAGGAGTTAGCTTCTATGCCTGTATTGGATAATGTATCAGGGCCTTATGCAGAGGAGAAAAAAGCTATTACCGATTTTAAGAAAATTTTACTGATGGTAGCAGGTGCCGCTGCAAAATCTCAAATGGACGGTAAGATTAATTTAAAGGAAGAACAAGAGGTTTTATTTAATCTCTCTGATATGCTTACTGATTTATTTTTAGCCGAATCTACTTTACTACGCGTAGAAAAGCTTTCTGTAAAAGCAGACAAGCAAATAAATCAAGAGGTATATGATGCTATTTTGAAAGTGTTTTTACACGATGCTTCCTTTAGAATGCAAAAAAATGCTACCGATGCTTTATCGTCCTTCTCCGAGGGGGATCTCCTGAAAACTTTTTTAATGGGTGTGAAGAGATTTTCAAAATATCCTATTCAACCTGTTAAGGAAGCAAGAAGAAAAGTGGCAGATTGTTTAATTGCGGCTAATGCTTATGTTTTAGGCGCCTAAGGATGAAAATTTTTAACTATTTTTGTAAAAATTAAATGTTATGAGTGAGTATAAAGAAATAGTTAAAGACGGAGTAAAAAA
>JBILDL010000063.1:0-8402 GCA_044352635.1 Saprospiraceae bacterium
ATACCAACAAGCTACCACACAATCATTTAATGCTATACATAATTTTGCATTAGCATAAACAGCTGTTTCTAAATCTACATTTTCAAGTTCATATACTTGATTGGCGATAGCCAACCATCTTGACGGAGGGCTGAACGTTAAATTCATTAGATCATCGCTCCAAAAAAAGGCCAGCCATCTTTGATCCGGGGTAGGATTATTCACCGCCGCATACACTTCCGCTGCTTGAACATAGTATTGAGAATTAACTTCTTCACTGTAAGGAATGGGTGCAGGAATCAACTTATCCCCCTCATTAATCACAAAAGTACGGGCATAGCCATAATCAGGGAACATACCAGGTCCACTCGCATTCGTAGGAGAAAACCTACCAGGCTTTGGACTGGTTGTGTATTTACTTACTGTATTCTTAAATGGATTTAAATGATAATTATGCCCAACGGCATCCGTTTTAGCATATTCAAAAACGGCTTCTGCAATCTTAATACCATATTCATCTGATTTTATGATACTTTCAGCCGAGGCATCGTCTTTATAATCATTTTTAAGTTTATTATATAATGCTGAAATTTTTGCAAATCTATCGGCTGAAATACCATTAACATTGCCCATAAAATTGGAGAGCAACTTGCTATAAATAGCATTAACTACGGTTGGATAATGATAATCAACTAGAGGTTCTTGAGTAGGAAGGTTTAAACCCGGATAATTAAATCGCAAACTTTTATAAGCAGGCATATCTATAACACAAGCTTCGTAACACGCTAATCCTATGTACGCCAAAGCTCTGGGCGCCGGACAAGGTCTGAAACCTTGTGCATACCTTTCGAGGTCAAGGAAAAGATTATTCCATTCCTGAATAACCTCCCCGTTAAAATCTTTGGTCAATCTTGACGAAAAAACTTCCGGATTATCTTTTTTACAACCGTTTACAAAAAAAATAGATAGGATTACTATTACGAAAAACGGCTTATTTATTGTGTTTGGGAGAAGTTTTTTCATACATCGATATTATTAGAAAATTCCGTGCAAGATATGAATTTTATTACAAAAAATCAAAATGACAAATATCATTTTTTTATAATTGAACATACCCTTCGAAAACTCTCCTTTGTCCTTTATCAGAAATTAAGTAAATTTGTTCTTATAGTAAATATTCTCTGGTTAAGAGACAATAATTGTAAAGTATGGAAAAGCCAAAAATAGGTATAAGTGTAGGTGATATCAATGGTATTGGACTTGAGGTCATTATCAAAACCATTTCAGATCCTCGCATTCTAAACTTATGTACGCCCGTAGTATATGGGTCTGCAAAAGTTTTGTCTTACCATAAAAACATCACAGAACTTGAATTTCCCTTTCAACAAGTGCGTAATGGTGAAAAATTTCAACCGAACGTAGTTAATGTGGTTAATTGTTGGCAGGAAAGTGTAAATATTAACTTAGGCCAAATCACGGAAGAGGGAGGTATTTATGCTATTAAATCCTTGGCAGGTGCGGTTAAAGAGTTAAAAGATGGACAAATTGATGGGTTGATTACTGCCCCCATAAATAAGGAAACCATGGAGTTAGCCAAATTTGGTTTTCCCGGACATACAGAATATCTCACCCATGCTTTCGGTCAATCTGAAAGCCTTATGTTCATGGTACAAGATAATTTACGGGTAGGACTGGTAACAAATCACCTACCTGTAAACAAAGTGGCAAGTGCCATAACAAAGAATCAAATCATCAAAAAAATCCATTTAATGGAGACCTCTCTCCAGCAAGATTTTGGAATAGACAAGCCTACTATAGCTGTTTTGGGTTTAAATCCGCATGCAGGCGACGGAGGTGCCATAGGAAATGAAGAAAATGATATCATCAGACCTGCCATCATTGAGTGTAAAAAGAATGGCACCCTGGTATTTGGTCCCTTTCCAGCTGACGGCTTTTTTGGTTCTGGTAATTATGCAAAATATGACGCTATTTTGGCCATGTACCACGACCAGGGTTTAATTCCTTTTAAACTGCTATCTTTTGGCGGGGGGACTAACTTCACTGCTGGTCTGCCTTTTGTGAGAACTTCGCCTGACCACGGTACGGCCTTTGAGATAGCGGGAAAGAATGTAGCAGATCCAAGTTCATTTAGAACAGCTCTTTTTACCTGTATCGATTTAGTTCGTTCACGTCAACAGTTTAAATTAGATCATGCAAATCCTTTGGTGCGAAGACATAAAGCAAGTATCCAAAATCCGGCAAGTAACGAAGAGGAAGAAATCATCGAAGATTTAGATTAATGCAAGAGCAAACGGTTCATAAACGATTCATAATGGTTGCTTCCATTGTGACGGTCATTTTATTACTAGATCAGGGACTCAAGATTTGGGTAAAAACCCATCTTACTTATGGTGAAGAATTTCCATTGTTTGGCTGGTCATGGATTTCCATACATTTCGTTGAAAACAACGGCATGGCTTTTGGATTTGCCCTTCAGGGAGTATATGGAAAACTTTTGTTGAGTACGTTTAGGATTATTGCGGTATCGTTCTTACTATTTTTTGTCCACCGGCTCGTCGTGGAAAAAGCAAATATATTGGTACTTATTAGTTTTAGCCTTATTTTATCAGGAGCCCTTGGAAATATTTTAGACAGTGCGTTTTATGGAATTATTTTTTCTGAATCATATTATCACGGGGACGTAGCAGAAGCATTCCCTGAAAATGGCGGATACTCTGGATTTTTACGTGGGAAAGTAGTAGATATGCTGCATATCCCCTATTTCAAACCCGTATTTAATATTGCTGATGTTGCCATTACATTAGGTGTAATATTCATTATATTTAGTTACAAACAATTTTTCCATCTGGAAGAAAATCAGGTAGATGAACAAAAAGAAGTAAGAGGCAATTTTGAAGGTTAACCAACAAAATCGCCCCTATCCTTTGATGTTTTAATTCTCCGCTTGCAGAAACGACTTAATCGCCTGTACTGCCCTATCTACCTTTGTATAGTCGATGCTATATTGCACAAACTTACCCTCCCTGTTTGTGTGTACAACATCAGCATTCCTTAGAACGCTTAAGTGCTGAGAGGTGATAGATTGCTCCAAGTCGAGCGTGTTGTAAATTTTGTTTACATTTATTTCATCATTTTGATCAATAAATGACAAAATTTTGATGCGTAACGGATGGGCGAGTGCCCTCAAGATGTCGGTAGAGTTATCTAACCGCTCCTGGTTGAAGTTGATTTTTTCTTTTGCTTTTCTCATAGTTCTAAAAATTTAAAATAGAAGTGTGTGCATTTCACTTTTTTTTAAGATTTGGGAAAATGCCGCAACTGAGGGTTTTTGCAGGCATTTTCCCAGAGGGGGGTAACTTGAGACATACCAAATTAACTTTGAAAAATGTGGGTCTTACCCAGCTAACTCATCCACTAAACGTGCAATCTGCTCTAAACGATTTTTGTCAAGGGAGTAATGAATAAACTTACCTTGTCTGGTAGTTTCAACAACACCTACGCGACGTAAAATAGCTAAGTGTTGTGATGCTACTGATTGTTCTAAGCGCAATTTAACGTAAAGATCAGTCACTGTCATTTTACCATGCTCATCCAGCTGATCAATTACACGCTGTCTTAACTTGTGGTTGATCGCGCGTAAAACCAAAACGGCTTTGCGCAACTCTGCATAATCTAATGGAATGTCAGATTGTCCTTTTTTAAGGATGATAGTCTCGTTTTTTTGCTTTCTCATTTAGCCTTTTTTAAAAATAAGTAAAATAACACAGCTTTAAAAAATCAAATACCGTACCAATTTTCCTGAATGGACAGACTAAGTGATTTTTATATATTAAGAATTACTGCCAGAAGAAGTGGCGCTTGCGTCCCTGTGGTTCAAATGCCGCCATTAAACGCTCATTTTGAATGGCTTCCAATTGTACCAATGATTGTATATGGTACAATTTCTCCACATTCAAAAAATAAAATATATATTTTCCCTGCCGTTCCGTTTGTACAACACCGGATTGCCTTAAAACAGCCAAATGTTGAGAAACAGCAGATTGGTCAAGATTCATTTCGTTACAAATATCTGTAACAACTATTTTTTTCCCTTGTCCAATGATTTCAATGATACGTTGGCGAACTTTATGATTTACCGAACGCAATAAAATTAAAGTTTTTCGAATACCAGCATAATCGAGGGGGAAATTTAGCTGTCCTTCTTCTTCTAAAATTTTGTTTTTCATCGTTTTAATTTAACCTGTGATGGAATCTTATGCTATCGCAACTATCATATTACAAATACTGTACCTTTTTAATGTTTGGGGGTAAAAACGTACAACAATATGTAATATTATTTAAAGTCCAAATATATAAATTTATTATATATAATGACTTTAATATATTTATTTCAATGGTTTATTTTCGCTGTGGTAATGTTTGGTGGCTTAAGATAAATAGGCTCACCATGCACCAAATCAGAAAAATCACCCTTTCTATATTTTTCGTCACCGAGCTTAGCAAATACGGACCAGTCCATTTTTGCTGAAGTCCAGACTAAGTTTTTCTTTTCCTCATACATACTTTTTGCTTTTGACATACCGTCGCCGGCAAAAACAAGTACCTGATCATTATATGCATCAAATGAATCAGTATTTAATATCAATGCATGATTAGCACCTATTTCATCTCCCTCTTGATTATATAGACCAATATAAACCTCCATTCTCCTCGCGTCAGTCATACCTACATATAACGCATCATTTATTTGGTTATATTTCAATGCACTTAAGGCTAATATTTTTAGGGTAGGAATAGCTATAACCGGAATATTCTGTGCAAAAGCTATGCCTTTAGCTGTGCTGACGCCTACTCTTAAAGAAGTGTAAGAGCCTGGTCCCATACTGATGAATATACCTTCTAAATCCTTTACACTTAAAGACACCTTTTCCAGGCAACTTTCTATCATTCTGGTAAGTACTGCAGCATGTGAAAAAGCCTCTGTGTGCTGAACGATGGATTTTACCTCTCCATTTTCACACAACAAAACAGTACAATATTCAGATGATGATTCAATACCAAGTAAAAGTGCCATGCAGTTAGTATTTTTTATATAAGCAAAACAAAGATATAAAGAAAAATGTAATTTATACTGTAAGCGGTATATTTTTTTTAGGAAACGGTCATTTTTTGTTATTTATCGGTAAATAGATTCAAAAAATAAATACAAATAGCGTTTTACCATGGAAAATCGTACTTTTGCGTTTTGAATGTAACACCAGATTATTAAGTTGGATATCGCTTTATGATTGATAAATTAACCGCCATTTATAGCAGGTATGAGCAATTAGAGGAACAATTAGGAAATCCTGATTTAGTCTCCGACCTTTCCCGATATAAAAAAGTAAACAAAGAATATAAAGATCTTAAACCTTTAATTGAATGCTATTTAATATATGCCGATATTATTGGCAATATCAATACAGCTCAGGAAATGTTAAAAGATAATGATTTTGATATGCGCCAGATGGCCCATGAGGAATTATCGTTTCTTTTACCTCAAAAGTTAGCCCTAGAGGAGCAAATTAAAATGCTGCTTATTCCAAAAGATCCTGCAGACAGCAAAAATGTTATTCTCGAAATTCGCTCGGGTACAGGTGGTGACGAAGCGGCCATTTTTGCTTCGGATCTCTATCGCATGTACTCAAGATATATGGAAAACAAAGGTTGGAAAACAGAAGTTCTCGATGTAACTGAAGGAGTTTTAGGAGGCTATTCTAAGATAGTTCTCGAAATACAGGGCGATGAAGTGTATGGCCATCTGAAATTTGAATCCGGAGCACATAGAGTTCAGCGGGTTCCCAAAACAGAGTCTCAGGGACGCGTTCATACCTCAGCGGCAACCGTTGCCATTATTCCTGTTTGGGAAGACGAAGAAATTAATATAAATCGTGCCGATCTGAAAATTGACACTTTTCGTGCCAGCGGTGCGGGTGGTCAGCATGTTAATAAAACAGAATCGGCTATTAGAATTACTCACCTCCCAACAGGTATAGTTTCTGAAAGTCAAGATGGTCGTTCCCAACATCAAAACAAGGAAATTGCCATGCAAAAACTGTATCAGCGTATTCTCGATCAACAAACCGCGGCAAAACAGTCTGAACTTGCCGCTCAACGGAAAAGTTTGGTAGGTAGTGGGGATCGCTCTGAAAAAATCAGAACCTACAATTATCCCCAGAATCGTTGCACAGATCATCGTATAAATTTAACGCTTTACAATCTGGACCAGATTATGGACGGACAAATTGACGGCATCATTGAAGCACTTCAAGTGGCTGAAAATGCACGAATATTAGAAGGTTCTGAGAACGGATAACGCGTCTTTCTGTCCAGTTTTATTTATTCTAATTGCACTATTTAGACCTATCTTTGAACATTGGTTTCAAAATGGTTCTTTATGTCTAATATTCGCATTATACTTTTGTTTATTTTTTGCAACAGTTGTGATGTAGGAAAGGAAATCAATTTCTCAGACACTTCTCCCGAATTGGCTTTTCCTCTTGGAAATACTGTTTTTGAGCCAGCTTCCTTTTTATTGAACCTTTCATTGCCCGCTACTTTTACTACCGATGCGAATGGGTTTATACATTTTTCCTATGCTACGGTTTTACAGGAAGTAAGCGCCCTACAGTTTACAGGCGAAATAGATGCCTTATTCCCCTCTATTATTCCAATAAATCAAAATGATTTATTTCTCCCTATTTCATTACCTAATGGCATTGATCCAGTCTCCGTGCAATTTGGAGGAGGTGATTTACAATGGTTTTTTGAAAATTCCTTCAATGAACCTATAGACATTACCCTTAAACTTCCTTTTGCGGATTCTTTAAACAACCAACTTTTCCAAACGATATCTTTACCCGCCTATAATGGTACCGGACTGAAGCCTTCCTCTACCAATGCGCTACATCCACTTCCCCTGTCAGGTAAATTTCTACTTATTAAAGATAAAAAAATCAGTCTTTCCTACGAAGCAAAAGGGAAGTCTGGGAAATTATACACCCTAAGTAATGCAGCGATTAGGTTGTCAAAGCCTACCTGGAAGGTCATAAAAGCCTCTTTCAATCAATATGAACTGGATTTTGGGAACATTGAAAAATCCCTCGATTTTCTCAAACCATTCTACGCCAGTGATTTAAATTTTGACCGCCCCGAAGTTCAGCTATCCTTTGAACATAATTTTCTCATCCCCATTCAATTTTCTATTCCATCTACTATTATAAGTCTTCCCGATGGGAAAAAGGAGTCACTCATCGTTTTTAATAATAACCAAATATTCAATTTAGGAATAGCTACCTCCTCAAATCTGATAAGACGCGACTCTGCCGTGTCCATCACCTCTCCAAATCCCATCAAAACGATATTTAATAAAAAAGCAACGGCTCTTAACTTTCGTCTTACAGCGGGGCTAAATACCAAAAGCTTACCCAATGGACTGGGGTCGATCCACCGAAATGATCAATTAAAAATTTCTGCTAAAGTAAATATTCCTCTAGCCGGACAATTAAGAAACTACCCATTGTCTGACACTATTCCATTGAATTTAGGTTTGCTGGAAAGAGTGAACCGGGGAACGGTAAGAATCATTTCAACCAATTCCATCCCCATGTCTATCTATGGGCAATGCTACTTTATAGATGACAAAGGAAATAAACTAGATTCGTTAATAACAGGAGGTCCTGGCATTATTTCAAATGCTAAAACTTCTTCCTCCCTAAATCCTACAGCAGAAATTTTTGATTTCCCCGTTTCTGAAAGTCAAATGAAGGCTTTACGAGCGTCAAATCGCTTCATCATAAACGCATTTCTCAGTACATTAAAAAACGAAAAAGAATTTATTGAAATAAAAAAGGGGCAGCAATTATCTATGAAACTAAGTTTACAAGCAACCTATTAAGCCTCTTTCTCATGATTAAAAAACAAAGCATACTCCTATCTTTTATCTTTTCACTCAGTTTTCACTCCCCTATTTTCAGCCAATATTCGTTAGCTTTGAATCTGGTTCCTGAAAAATGGCAAGGCAACTTACTTAATCCGGCAAATTTTCCGACGGAGAAAAATCTGGTTTTATCCCTTCCCCACGTTCAGGGAGGTATTCAATGGTCGCCCTTTTCTTTGTACAAATCTTCATCTAAAGATTCCCTAAACCGTATTGACCTGGATCTTAACAGCGCCATTCAATCTATGGACACGATAAACAGGATAAATCTTGGAACACAAATAAATACTTTTTCCATTGGATTTAAGGCGGGAGAAAATCATTGGATTGCCCTGGGACATAGATTTGTGGGCAGAGCAATGATTCAATTTCCAAAATCATTGGCACTTCTTGCTTATGAAGGTAACAAACCCTTTATTGGTGA
>JBILDL010000065.1:0-8366 GCA_044352635.1 Saprospiraceae bacterium
AAAAATAAAAGCGAAATGAAAAAACATTTAATACTGGTAACAAATGACGACGGCATTAGCGCTCCAGGTATAAAAGCTCTCATTGAAGTGGCAATGAAATTAGGTGAAGTTGTAGTGGTTGCCCCCGATTCACCTCAATCGGGACAGGGTCATGCTATAACTTTGGAACAACCATTGAGACTGCATCCAGTAAATTTGTATCCTGGTATTCAAGCCTGGGAATGTTCAGGGACTCCTGTAGATTGTGTTAAACTGGCAAAAAATATTTTGCTGAAAGGTAGAGAAGTATCCCTCTGCGTTTCCGGCATTAATCATGGATCCAACGCGGCTATTAACATTCTCTACTCCGGCACTCTTTCCGCAGCTATGGAAGCGTCGTTGGAGAAAATTCCGTCCATAGGTTTTTCTCTGCTCGATTTTAACTGGGATGCCGATTTTGAACCTTGTAAAGAGTGGGTTTCATATATAATGGAATTTGTTCTGACCCAGGGAATTCCCATGGGAAATTTATTAAACGTAAATATTCCCGCTAAAAAAGATTTCCCCATTCAAGGAGTGAAAGTTTGTAAACAAGCCAATTCCCGTTGGGTAGAAGAATATGTAACTGGTATTGATCCAAGAGGGCAAAAATATTATTGGTTGACCGGGAAATTTGTAAACGAGGACGAAAATGAAGATACCGATATTAAGGCTTTACAGGCTGGCTATATCTCCGTTGTGCCTTCTCACCATGATTTGACCAATTATAAATCTCTTCCTTCTCTAAAAGTACTGGAAAAATAATGAACAGATTAAAAGAAAATCAAAAAACCGAACTGGCCAAAGGTATTCTTGCTGGCTTACTCGTTCCCTTTGTTAGTTATGCCGTTTTATTATTGTTAAATGAAAAAATCTCAGCACTTATTTTTAAAGAAGTATTGAAAGATGACTTAATTCTAGATAATAAAACCGTTGCTATTTTAGCCATTTGTTTTAATCTATTACCCTTCCATTTGTTAGATAAAAAGAAACAGACCAGAGCAATGAGGGGTGTTCTCATCTCAACCTTTTTATTGGCCATGCTTTGGTTATTCTTGTTTGGTAAAGAAGCGATCACCCTTTCATGAAAATATATATTATCGCGGGAGAAGCGTCTGGCGATTTACACGGAAGTAACCTTATTACTGCCTTAAAGCAAGATAAACCTGATGTTGAACTGCGAGCATGGGGCGGAAGTAAAATGGAAAAAGCAGGCGCCAACGTAGTTAAATATTATCATGATTTAGCCTTCATGGGCTTTGTCGAAGTCTTGAAAAATTTAAAAACCATTCTTAAAAATTTTAAGTTTGCAAAAAAAGATATTCTTTCTTTTCAACCAGACTATTTAATCCTAATAGATTACCCTGGATTTAATCTTAGAATGGCCAAATGGGCTCACAAAAATAATATACCCGTCATATATTATATTCTCCCACAGATTTGGGCCTGGAATGAGCGACGAATTAAATATATAGAAAAATATACACAGACTAGATTAGCTATTTTACCTTTTGAAAAATCCTACTATCAAAATAAAAATCTTTTTGTTCATTATGTTGGTCACCCATTAATAGAACACATAGAAAATTTTAAGGAATTAAACGCTGGATTATTTGTAAGAAATGAAAATCCATTAGAAACAAAAACCATCATAGCCTTATTACCGGGAAGTAGAATACAGGAAATCAAAAAGCATGTTCCCTTACTTATCCCATTGGTTCAAAAAAATCCATCGCTACATTTTGAACTGGCGCTTGCCCCCGGGTTACCCGACGAAATGAGCCAATATCTCCTCCATGCTTTTCCAAAAAATTTTTCTATCACAGATAATACCTATTACCTGCTAAGTAAGGCCAAATGTGCTATAGTGTGTTCAGGAACAGCTACCTTAGAAACAGCACTTTTCAATGTTCCGCAAATCGTTTTTTACCGTACTAACCTCGTCAATTATCTCATAGCTAAAGTGCTGATAAAGGTTAAATATATTTCACTGGTAAACTTAATTCTTCAAAAAACCTTAGTTGCAGAGGTAATTTATCCTATAAAGCAAGGTAAAAAACTAGAGGAAACATTTAACGAGTTACTGAAAATGGAGAATCAAGTACAACTTAGTCAGGGATATGAGGAAATACGTATACATTTAGGCAACAAAAGGGCTTCAAAAGAATGTAGTAAAATTATTTTTAATGTATAAATAATTGTTATTCAATTAAATAAACAAAATAATTACAATTTACACATATACTTTTCTTATATATATTTTCTTTATGTGCTAATCTAAAGTTATATTTGAGGCGGCGGGAAAATCGCGCTCAATTACATATTAATTTAACATATATGTTAAATTAATAATACATACTCCCAATCCTCTAAAATAATTAGAGGCACAAAAAATTCACCACTTAAATCTACACCAGATGCAGCGTTCTAATGAAACGAAGGCAAAAGCCTTTCGTATTGAATTCTTTTTGCTTTTTTTATTCTTCCTTATTGGCGGAGCAGGCTTTTTTTTAAGTCTGACTTCTCTGGATGACAGCGAACCTGAGGTAAATCAAATGGAAACATTTACCTTAGAAAAGGAGGCTTATTTATCAAGACAAGAAGAAATAAAGGTTAATGAATGGATAACTTTCGACATCAATGATTACCTGATTACTTCAGATACGGAGATTATTACTTCAACCCAGACGAAGATGAAGAAGTATAATGATAGAATGATTGGCATTCTATTTAGCGAGAGCGGAAATTATGAAATAATATTTCGGAGTAAGAAAGATAAAAAGATAATCTTTAGGGAACTTATATCTTTCTAATTACAGAAACTAAAAGAAAAAGAGGCTACCTTTTGGATAGCCTCTCTAATTATTTTATTCTGTACCGGAGGCGGGAATCGAACCCGCACAACATTGCTGTTACTGGATTTTGAGTCCAGCGCGTCTACCAATTCCGCCACTCCGGCAAGCACTGATACGCCTTATTTTTAAGGTTGTGCAAAGTTAGAAAAATTATCTTGAATTCTCAAATAATATTTTCTTTTAAAAAAATAAGTTTTTAAATGCCTTGCATTTTCTTTATCCAAGGGAAGTAAAGAAGCACAATAATCTAATTCCGCTTTAAGCTCATGTTCCCATTCTACCAAATCATTTTGCAATGTAGCAAAAGAAGAAGGATCATCCTCTAAGTCGGAAATAGCCTCATTAAAAACCATCATTTTCATCAAAAAATCAGGCGGCATAGCTTCCTTATCCTCCTTTAACAAACCGTATTCATCTAAAATATACTGAATACGCGCATCTACATCGCTAAGAACTTTAAAGGCCTGATTATTGAAACCTGAAGATTCCAAAGCTTTCGCTTGTTCTTCTTCAGAAGCCAATGTAAATTTATCGGGGTGAAACAATTTACTTTTCGACAGAAACCGCTGCTTCAACAACGAAGTATCGGGAAACAGGGACACCGGCAAATCAAACCAATCAAAATATAACATCAGGTTATTTATTGAAAAAATTCCTAAATATATCCAGACCATTAGCAAAAATGACCAAAGATAGAATCAGAATAAATCCAATCATAGTAGCTATCTCCATGAATTTATCTGAAGGTTTCCTGCCTGTTACCACTTCGTAAAGTAAGAACATAACATGACCACCATCTAGGGCAGGGATAGGTAAAAGATTCATAAAGCCGAGGATTAAGCTCAGGACGGCCGTCATTTTCCAGAAACGTTCCCAAATCCATACATCGCCATACATTGAGGCAATAGAACCAAATCCACCAAGGCTTTCCGACGCTTTAATTTTACCTTTAAACATCTGTCCAAAGGCTTTGAACTGGTCGCCGAGGAATTGGCTACCTTGTGAAAAACCTGCGGGAATAGATGCTAAGAAACTATATTCACGAACATCTTGTGTAAAGTAGTGGTTAAAAGGATAAGTATAAGCGCCAATTTTTGCATCCTTTGTCGTAGTTATTGGCAAAGAAAGGGTGTCCTTATCTCTTAATACATTTATAACAATCTCCTTATTTGCATAAGGTTTAACCGCCTTCACGAAATCGTAAAAATAAGGTGTTGAAACGTCATTCAGACCTATAACAATATCATTAGGTTTTAGACCTGCCTTTTCAGCGGGACTATTTTTACTTACAGAACTAATCTCAAAGGGCAGTCTCGCAGAGAATAGGAAATTACTTTTATTTTCATACCTGGAGAGAATATCTACCCATTTTTCATCTACTGGAATTTGGGTTACTTTTCCGTCTCTCAACACCTCAATCGATTGAGCATTATCGATAATAATACCTCGGATAACCAATCTGTCATTAAACTCAGTAAAAGGTTTATCTCCAATTTTAAGAATCTGATCCCCATCTAAAAGACCTAAATCTCTACCCAGTGAATCGACCGAAATACCGTTTTTCACTTGAGAGGCTGGAATGTAAGATTCACCCCAAACAAATAGGGTCATACTAAAAAGAATAAAACCGAGAATAAAATTCACGGTTACCCCTCCGAGCATAATAATAAGTCTCTGCCAGGCGGGTTTGGAACGAAACTCCCAGGGTTGAGGCTCCTGAGCCATTTGAGCGGCATCAAAACTCTCGTCTATCATTCCGGAAATTTTCACGTAGCCACCTAAGGGAAGCCAACCAATGCCATACTCTGTATCTCCTTTTTTGAATTTTATCAATGAAAACCAGGGGTCAAAAAACAAATAAAATTTTTCTACTCTGGTTTTAAAAAACCGTGCTGGAATAAAATGTCCTAATTCATGCAATACGATGAGAATCGATAAACTCAACATCAATTGACCTGCCATACTAAGAATGCTCATCCGTTCATTGGGTTAGCGTGATTAAAAATAAAGATGCAAAAATAACAACTTATTTTGCTTTAAAGTTCCAAAATACGAAGACCATGAAACTTTAAACTCTTTTTTGCATTTTTACAGAAACGATTAATTGAAAAAATATAGTTTTCAGCAATGAATTATTTTTATTTTACAGAAATTTCTAACGGTTTTATTAGACTTGATGAAGATGAAAGCAAGCATCTTCAGTTGGTTCTCAGGCATAAACCAGGAAATTTAATTCACTTGTTAAATGGAAATGGACTTAAAGTAGAAGGATTTTTGCATGCTACAGATAAGAAGGGTGTAACTATAAAAGTAGAAAAAACGATTTTATTTCCTAAAAAAGACTACCAGCTCCACGTCGCTATTGGGCCAACAAAACAAATGGAAAGATTTGAATGGTTTCTTGAAAAGGCAACAGAACTTGGTATTGATTCAATAACACCATTTACTTCAACGCACGGGGAGCGAGACAAATTAAGAATGGATCGATTAGAGAAAATTATTCGAACCGCCGGAAAACAATCTGCCAACCCAAATTTTCCAAAATTAAACGGATTAATGAGTTTTCAGGAATTAATAAAAAGTTCGACAGAAAAAAATAAATACATTGCCCACCTAGATCAATCCAGTAAGGGCCATTTTTTTGATGCCATACCAAAAGGGGAAGATGTGCTCATTTTGATTGGGCCTGAGGGAGATTTTACAGAAAAAGAAGTGGAGACTGCCAAATCGCATGGCTTTTTGTCTGTGCATTTAGGTGAAAACAGGTTAAGAACTGAAACCGCTGGTATTTTTGCTACACAATGCTTAATTTTGAAAAATAAATAACCATCCAATGCCTATACTATTCATTTTAGTTCTCTCTTTGTTTGCAGTAAACGAACCTCCTACCTTGAAGCTTGGGCTATTAAAGTATAACGGTGGTGGAGATTGGTATTCAAATCCGACAGCTTTACCAAATCTTGCGCAATTTTGCAATAAAAATATGGGTACAAATTTCGACCCCAATTATGGAACAGTTGAAGTTGGCAGTTTAGATATTTTCAACTACCCTTTTTTACATTTAACAGGTCATGGAAATGTGGTGTTTTCAGATAGGGAAGCAGCCAATTTACGACAATATTTGATGGGCGGCGGCTTCTTACACATAGATGATAATTATGGTATGGATCCATATATCAGACCTGCCATGAAGAAAGTATTTCCCGAACTGGAACTTGCTGAATTACCCTTTGAACATGAAATTTATAAGCAAAAATATAATTTCCCTAATGGTCTTCCTAAAATACATGCACACGATGGGAAAGCGCCCAGAGGTTACGGTTTAATATGGAAAGGAAGATTAATTTGTTTTTATTCTGTTGAATGTGACCTGGGTGATGGATGGGAAAATCAGGAAGTACACAATGATCCACCAGAAAACCGACTAAAGGCTATGCAAATGGGTGCTAACTTAGTAAAATATGCCTTTCAATTTTAATTCCAGATTAGATTTTTACTTTGTCTCAGGTACTTCTTTATATTCAACCAAAAGGCCATAAAAAGATAAACGATAGCGGGAGAACCCATGGTAACAAAGGTGATATATATAAAATACAGACGTACTCTGGACGATTGTACACCTAGCCATTCGCCCCAATAGGAACAAACACCAAACAAAGATTTTTCAATAATACCTCTGAACATAAGTAATGATTTAAATTATTCAATGATTTTTATCACAAAAATGGCATTAACACAAATTTAATAAAAAAAGTTCAACAATTTATCGACTTTTAAACGACCAGGTAATAAGGTGAGAAGAAACAACAGTGCCGTCTTTAAAGGTTCCCACCACTTTGGTTTGAATTGAACAAGGCATTTTATCCCTTACCGAATCTGAAACTATTTTTCTAATATCCTCACCTTGCAGACAGGTAAAATAAACAGGCTGGTTTGCTTTTTTAATATAGGTACCCGAAACCTCAGTCACCAAGGTTGAGATTGATCCCATACCTTCGGTGGCCATTGTGGCGAGCAGTCCGGACGCTAGTTCTGCGGCACCTGATTGCGCTGCAAAATAAATAGATTTAAATGGATTTTGAGTGCGTTTAGAAAACGGTAGGATTACTGTGGCTTCGAAGCAGTTGATTTTTTCAAGGCGCACACCCCACCAAAAAAGTGTTGGTATCTTAAAAACAAAAAATAAAAAGAGAGAAAATGGTTTTTTAATTTTTTCGGTAAAGGCCAATTGTTCAGGTATTGGGTGTAATGTATCTGTATTTTCCATAGTCTAAAATCAAATGATTATAAAATTTTAACAAAAGTAGCAGAAAAATATTCCAATTTAATGTTTTTTTCTTTCAAAATAGCGGGTTAAAATTGTACTTTTGACCGCGAAGTTGAAACTTTAGAAAATAACCATCGGAATAAAGGAAATTATGAATCTACACGAATACCAAGGTAAAGAGTTGTTAAAGAAATTTGGTGTTGCCATTCAGGAAGGCATTGTAGCTGGGAACATGCAAGAAGCGATGGAAGCTTATACCGCGTTGACTGCCAAAACAAATTCTCCATTCGCCATTGTAAAAGCTCAGATTCACGCTGGCGGTCGTGGTAAAGGAGGAGGTGTTAAGCTAGCTAAAAATGCTGCTGATTTTGAACTTCATGCTAACAACATTTTAGGCATGTATTTGAGGACGCCTCAAACGGCTGGCGGAATGGAAGGACCAGGCAAACTGGTTAGTAAAATTCTTGTTGCTGAAGATGCTTATGCTCCTGATTTTGATGCTTGCAAAGAATTATATGTCTCTATTCTTATGGATAGAGAAAAAAAATGTAATGTCATTATCTATAGCACAGAAGGTGGTATGGATATTGAAAAAGTAGCTGAGGAAACGCCGGAAAAGGTTCAAAAAGAATGGGTTGACGCTACCTTGGGTCTTCAGGCTTTCCAAACGAGGAAAATTGCCTTTAATTTAGGATTAAGTGGAAAGGCGTTCAAAGAAATGACCTCTTTCATTACCAAACTTTATACTGCTTTCGTTGCATCAGATGCCGCGCTATTTGAAATTAATCCTTGCCTTAAAACAGGTGATGATAGAATCATTGCCGTTGATGCAAAAGTAACGATTGACGATAATGCGTTGTACAGGCATCCCGATTTAGAGGCTCAACGCGATAACAGCGAAGAAGATCCAACTGAAGTTGAAGCCAGAGAGTCTGATTTAAATTATGTGAAATTAGATGGCAATGTAGGTTGTATGGTAAATGGTGCCGGACTAGCGATGGCAACCATGGATATAATAAAACTTTCAGGTGGTGAACCTGCCAATTTCCTTGATGTTGGTGGAACTGCTGATGCCAAAAGGGTGGAACTGGCTTTCCGTATTATCCTTAAAGATCCTGCTGTTAAAGCCATTTTAATAAATATTTTTGGTGGCATCGTACGTTGTGACAGAGTGGCACAAGGTGTCATTGATGCTTATAAAAATATGGGCAATATTCATGTTCCCC
>JBILDL010000066.1:0-8344 GCA_044352635.1 Saprospiraceae bacterium
GTTCATGGTCTTCCCATTCATTGATAGAAGGAACTTTGGTTTCTGACTCATTTCCCAAAAGATAACCTTGCTCAGTCATCCATCCGTCATTATAAATTTTTCCGAGATATCTTGATCCATGGTCAGAAAAAAGAGCTACTACTACGCTATTTTCATCTAATTCATCTTGAATTTGAAATATACCATGCATGGCAGAACCACTGGAATAACCCATCAAAAGTCCTTCCTTTGAAGCCAGTTCTCTGGCTCTGATGGCACTATCTTTATCACTTACTTTTATAAAGTCGTCGATTAAAGAAAAATCTATATTGGAAGGAATGATGTTTTTACCTAAACCTTCAACTTTGTATGGTTTTATTTCATTGGGATCATAAATTCCCGTCTCCCAGAACTTCTTTAAGACGGATCCATAAGCATCAATACCAATAATGCGGATGGCAGGATTCTGTTCTTTAAGATATTTTGCCACGCCAGAAAGAGTTCCTCCTGTCCCGGCACAACAAACATAATGCGTAATTTTACCCCCCGTCTGTTTCCATATTTCAGGTCCCGTAGAATGGTAATGTGCTGCCGCATTATCTGTATTAAAGTTTTGTGCCAAATAAAAAGCGTTAGGTGTTTCTTTAGCTATTTGTTCCGCTCTGGAATAGTAAGACCTTGAGTCTTCGGGACTTACATCAACAGGACAAATAATGACCTCTGCACCTAGTGATTTTAACAGGGATATTTTTTCTGTTGAGGCCTTACTGGTGAGCGTGAGGATGCATTTGTAGCCTTTTATCGCAGATAACATGGCTATACTAAACCCTGTATTTCCCGATGTTGCTTCAACAATGGTTCCCCCCGGTTTGATTAAGCCCTTTTTTTCCGCTTGCTCAACCATGTAAAAAGCAATTCTGTCTTTAGCACTTTGGCCGGGGTTGAAAGCCTCTACCTTGGCATAATATGTTCCAGTTAAACCCGCTGTTATCTTATTTAACCTAACCAAGGGTGTATTGCCGATGGTACCACTTAAATTTTCATATACCATAACCTATCTATTCCAATTAATTAAACTGTTAACATTTTTAGTGGTATGTTCATTCACGGTACTTTAGAGTCGCAAATATACGGTAAATAAATACATTTTTGTGTTTTAGTAAAGTTAAATCATTTTAAATACCCTTGCTGACGTAGAAAAATTTCTGTTTGTTTCAACGTTTCATCATAGTACGGATTTTTACCATCTTTCCATCCGAAAAATCCATGACCAGCTCCCTCGTATAAAAATAAAGTGCATTGTCCTCCAGCTGCTTTTATTTTATCACGAAAAATCTCTCCTGTAGAAACGGGTATTAAAGCATCTTTTGTGCCTAAAAAAAGGACGGTCGGTGGAAATCTTTTAGTGATACCGTGCATGGGTGATATATCGGGAAACCATGTTTTTATTCTTTCGTAACCATAGCCTTCCGGACCGTTATCAATCACCGGATTAAACAATACCAGGCTGTTAGGTTTAGCACTTACATCGATAGCATCCTTTGGATCGTTAATATTTATGGAGGTGAAGGCCGCCGCAGCCAAATGCCCGCCGGCAGATCCGCCACCAGCAGCTATTTTATTGGGTAAAATATGTAATTCTTTAGCGTTGAGCCTTAAAAACCGAAGGGCAGATTTAGCATCTTCCAAGGCTTCTTTCGGGGTTGTGCCATGTACATTTTTTAATCGATATGAAGCTCTGATAGCTATCATACCCTGGCTGGCAAGATATTCCGATTGGGGTAAAAATTGTTCCGCTGTACCATTATTCCAGCCACCTCCATGAAAAAAAATAATAGCCGCATGTCTTTTTTTAACTTTTTCAGGATAATGTATCCATACCTTTAATTCCGTCGTATCTATCTTTTTATAAATAATAACGGTATCTCTCTGTCCAGTTAAACGTTGCACCATTAAGGAAAAGCCCAAAAAACAAAGTATAATTTGGAAGGTTTTCATTAGATTTTATTATCTGCTTTGTGTTGAAAATAAGTTTCCTTAAAATATTCATTACATCTGTTTTAAAACGGTTTTAGTTTTACCTTTGTGCGTTGTTTAAAAAGTCCCAATGAATTCACTTAAATCATCCTTAAAAGTAAGATTAATTCTTTTTAATCAAGGAAAAATCTTATTGCTTAAACAAACCAAATTGAATGGGGGAAATTATACCCTGGTGGGCGGTAATGTTGAGTTGGGTGAAACCAGCAAGGAGGCTTTAGTGAGAGAGTGTAAGGAGGAAGCGGGAATAACCATTTTGGAAAATGATTTAAGATTAGTGCATGTTCTGCAAAAAACAAGCATCAAAAGTCAGCGCCTGGTTCTGTATTTCAAAGCTTTTCGATGGGAGGGTGAGCTTCAGCGAAATGAACCTCAAAAGTTTAAAGCCGCAGAATGGCACGATTTACATAAATTACCAAAAAATTTGACGGGAACCATCAAAAGAGTTTTAAAGGATTACAAGGAGGGCGTGCTTTTTACTAACGAAAAAAATATTACCCCCTAGTAAACATGCGACCCCTTCAGGGTCGATTTTCATAATATCCTGACCCCGGAGGGGTCACATGTCTATTTACAATTTTAGCCCCTGGCGGCACAAAATTATAAACATGCGACCCCTACAGGGTCGATTTTCATAATATCCTGACCCCGGAGGGGTCACATGTCTATAGCCCATTATGCCCCTGGCGGCACAAATTCCCAACATATACCATTATGCCCCTGGCGGCACAAATTCCCCCAATATCATTTATTTCGTGTCTGCACGGGTAAATATTCTATTCCAAACAATCCCTTTAGATGGGCTTCCCTCCAAAAAGGACATCCAGATAAATAGAGGTTTTCCAACCACGTGGGTCTCAGGAACGAATCCCCAGAAACGGCTATCCTCAGAATTATGTCTATTATCACCCATCATCCAATAATAGTTTTGTTCTATGGTATAATGAGTACTTAATTTACCGTCAATATAAAATTTATTGCCATCAATACGAAGTTTGTGTCCTTCGTATACTTGAATGATTCGTTGGTAAAGCGCTATACTTTCCTTATTCAGAGCAACCTTACCACCAGCTTTTGGTATATAAATAGGTCCAAAATCATCTCTGGTCCAATTTCCAAAATGTAGAGCATCATTTGGAAATAATCGTCCACTTTCTCCGTATAATTTTCCTACATCCACTTTTTCAATTTTGATAGATGGATCCATGGCTTTAATTTTCGCCTTTTGGCTATTATTTAGCACTAAATAAAAGGCATTCGGTGATTGTTGCATTCTATCTTCTGTGCTAATCGCCCATTTAGTGAAATCTTTTGTATTTATAGCTGCATTAGGAGATAAAACAGAATACATGAACTGGACATTTTCAGGATTTTTACCCTTTTTCCCATTGATATAAACTTGCTGAGCTCTTATCTCCAAAGAATCACCCGGTAAACCGATGCAACGTTTGATGTAATGATCCATTTTGTCCAAAGGTCTGGTAACCAATGGATTCAAGCCAGATTGAATGGCACCTGAAAAATTGGGGGGAATTGATCCTCGACGTAAATCGTAAATACTCCAGGTTCTTTCAGGAAATACATAAACACTATCACCTTCGGGATAATTAAAAACGACAGGATCGTTACGATCTATGGTTTCTAATGCGGGTAATCTTTGATACTTCAGTTGCGGTTTTTTAATATATGACTCGCCGCCAATTACGGGTATTCTATTATGTAAAAGAGGCAGCATAGCTATGGTTTGAGGCATTCTAATACCATAGTGACCTTTACTTACAAACAAAAAATCTCCAACGACCAAGGAGCCTTCCATGGAGGAGGTTGGGATGACAAATGCTTCAATAAGAAACATACGTATAAAGGTAGCGGCAAATACAGCAAAAATAATCGCCTCTGCCCATTCTCTTACCGGAGATTTTTTGAACGGATTTTGTGCAACTAATTTATTGTATTGCTTTGTATCATTTGCCACTCTTGCTGCCTCAATAGCGTCTAAAATCGATTTTTCGTAAGCTAATACAGGTCCCTGATAGCTCAAATCTTTTCTAAAACTCAGATAAATTAAATAAATGGGGGCAAATACTACGACCAGTACATGGTGCCAGAACTGATAAACTTTAAATGATCTTACCAAATCTATCATTAAGGCAGCAAAAATGAAAATATTTACAATCGGTATTAATATAAGCAAACCATAGCTGGCTTTTCTGCCAACTAATTCTGCACAAACCATAAATTGATACACGGGAACGAACGCTTTCCATACACTTACACCCGCTTTTTTAAATACGGCTGCCAGGGAAATCATTAGCAAAATATAATATAACAGTAAAAATTCAGAAAGACCCATTAGCTTAATTTTTTTTAAGTGTCAAATATACAAATACTATATTGATTGGACAAATATATTCGATGAGGCATCTGTAATGGGTAGTATCAAAAAAAAGAGCAGCTGCCGAAACCGGAACTGCTCCTGATGGGAGATTATACTCTGTTAAGTGTAGAACAAAACAGCCTTTAAAAACCCAGTTTAGGGACCTAATTTTCTCTTAAGAAACCCCGACAGGTGTTGTGTTGATAGGCTAAGAATGTTCGTCCGAATAATACCTTTATATGTTCATGAGGTTCTTTACATTTAATCAAAGACAAATTTATAACGTTTTCTTTATTATTTATATTTTTTTTGATTTTCTAAGTAATAATTCTTCCTTTCTAAAAGATATATGCTTAATATTGATATATTTGTAAAATAATTATTTGTTTATTTCAGTATTTAATTTTCAAAACTTTTGGAGCAAAGTCGATTAATTAAAACTATCGTTGAACTTAATACAAGGGAAAGAGAGCAATTTAGCTTGTTTGTCTCATCTCCCTATTACAATTTGCACAAAAAAACGACTGAATTTCTCGACATTATTCTCAAACAACTGCAAATCGGTAAGTTAGAGTTATTGGATAAGGAAAAAATTTTCAAAAAATTGTTCCCCAAAGATCCTTACGACGAACAAAAAATACACAACCTGATGTCAGGTTTAAGAAAATTACTTCTCCGATTTTTAGCGCTCCAACAATACGAATGTAAAGAAAATGTAGAAGAAATATTCGCCATGGAATGGGCCTATAAAAGAAATCAGTTCGAACTTTTAACCAACAGAGCCAAGCAACTGGAAAAAAAATTTGAAAGCGAGGTTGTGCAAAAAACAGAACTTACTTACGCTAAGTATCGGTTAAATTATCTAATGGGTTACTACGGTGGTCAATTTGTTGATAGATCTAAGTCCGATACTATGCAACGAATGCTACATTATCTGGACGCCTATTATCTTGAAGAAAAATTACGCAATGTATGTCACCTTACCGCGCACAAAATATTGGTAAATGCCAATTATGATTTTGGTTTATTGACTGAACTCTTACTTTTTATTGAAAACCATCCTGATATTTTAATTCAAAATAAGGTAATTGCCTTATATTATACCATTCTTAAAAGTTTACAAGACGACAATAATCCTCAATATTATCTTGCATTAAAAGATATGCTGGGAAATCTGGACCTCAATTTGTCCACTCAGGATAGGCAAGATTTATACAGTTTTTCCTATAATTATTGCATATCAAAAATAAATAAAGGGGATAAAGCCTATCAGCGGGAGTTATTTGAACTTTATCAAAAGGGCTTGGCAGGGGGAGATTTACTCACTAATGGCATTATTAACGAATGGGATTATAAAAATATAACCACCCTGGGGTGTAGCTTAAAGGAATTTACCTGGACAGAAAATTTTATTCAGGAATTTAAAGATTTTTTGCCCGCACATCGCAGAGATAACGCTTATCTCTACAACCTTGGTAATTTATATTATCATAAAAAAATGTTTGATGAGGCTATTTCAGCGCTTATTCGGGTTCAATTTACTGATATTACCTATCACTTGAATACGTCGTTTTTAATGATTAGAACCTATCATGCCAAAAGAGACACCGATGCGCTGCTCTCTTTGCTGGATACTTTCCGGATATATATCATGAGAAATACGCACATCAATACAGACCAAAAAAAGGGATACACTAATTTTCTAAGGTTCACCAAAAAAATGGTGATGGTAAAACATCAATTAGATTATATGGAGGCCGGTAAGGCAGCTTCTCAATTAAAATCTCTAAGAGAGCAAATCAATAATACGGAAAATGTAATCAATAAATTTTGGCTGGAAGAGGAGTGTGGTGCTTTTGAAACGCCTTAATCTACCAGAATACGTTCGGCATTAAATAGGTTATCTCCCGAAATTCTGTCATACACTTGCATGGTGGCCAATACATCTTTTTCACAGTATCGGGAAATCCTCTGTAAATCATTTTCTTCCCAATAAACCTGACCTACCTGGCTCCCGTCAATATCGTCTTTCGGAGAGGGAATATCGAAAATAGAGGTTAATAATTTTAATGAAGTATAGCTTTTCCAATCACCAAATTTCCACATTTCCATTGTGTCTATGAAGTGATTTAGTTCCCATGGTTTTTTTCCACTAATCTTTAATATTTCCGGTAATTTCAAGTTGTTTATAATTAATCTGCGGCAGATAAACGGGATATCAAATTCTTTGATATTATGCCCTCCCAGCGCGTGGGTCAAGGGATTGGAATAATGCTTGTTAATAAGTTCGCAAAAGGCTTGTAGTAAATCCCTTTCTGATGCTTGGGCGAATGATTTTAAGCGTATTTTATATTGACCTGATTCTTTATCCCAATAGGCAATACCCACGGAAATACAAACGATTTTCCCAAATTCAGCAAAGATAGCGGCTTTATTTTTATAGCTTTCCTGTAGTTGTTCTACCGTTAACTCTTCCTCTTTATTTGGATAAAACGAAGTGGCTTTTCTCTGCCATAATCCTTGTAAAATGGGCGTAATCTCTGAGTAATTTGAAGTTAAACTCACGGTTTCGATATCAAAAAACAATATTTTTTCTATTTCGAACGATTTAGACATGAAAGAGTTGTATTTTACGAGCCTGTAAATTGCTTTTTCAACACTAAGGTACTTTATTTTCACTTAAAATGTTAATCCCATGAACAACCAATCTGCCACTCCATCGAGTTCAAAAAATTTGCTTATTTTAGCCATTATCGTCATCGCCATTCTTATTGGTGTCATCATTTATCTGTTTAATAATAAACAGGAATTAACCATAGAAAATCAAGAGGTTAAAACAGAGCTTGACGAAACTATCCAGCTCAAGGAAGAATTGGAAGTACAATACGAAGAGGCACTGGCTGACTTGGAGAGCCTTAGAGGGGAGAATGAAGCGTTAAATCAATTAATCGATAATCAGAAACTGGAATTGACCGGTCAGAAGAATAGAATCGTTGGTTTACTGAAAAGATCCAGTTCATTGGACAAAGCAAAAGCTGAGATTAGTAAGCTAAATGAACAAATTGCTTTCTTTAAGGAAGAGAGAGAACGTTGGGCTCTGGAAAAAGAATCTCTTTTAGCTGAAAAAAACAGACAGGATTCTATTAACCAAACACTGAATAGCAGATTGGATGAATCAAAGCAGACAAATGATTATCTAACCTCTGTAACCAGAGATCTGACAGTGGAGAAATCAAAATTGGAAAAAGAAAAAAGTAGTCTGGCGAAAAAAGTGGACAAAGCGTCCATGATTAAGGCAGATAAAATAAGTGTTAAAACGCTGCAGAAAAAAGATAATGGTAAAAATGTGAGCAGAAAAAATGCCGATAATGTGAATTTATTGGAAATTTGCTTTCTTCCTTTGCCAAATCCTTCCGCATCAGGTAATGGTGAAAAGTTTATTGTCAGGGTTATTTCTCCTCGTGGTGAAACTGTTTCCCTGAATACCAATATAAGCGTCTTTAATCACCCGGAATCTGGAGATGAAATTCAATATACCTTTGAAACAAAGGAGATTCAAACCATTAACGGCACCCAAAATGCTTGTTTTACCTGGGAGCCATCTTCGATGCTTTCGGCAGGTACCTACAAAGTGGAAATTTATAATAAAGCCTACCTTGCGGGTTCATCCAGCTTTTCATTGAAATAATTGGCTTTGGTAAACTTACTTAGTCCTCTTTTGTTGTTGGTTAAAAAATAAATGGAAAAGGAAGAATTTGTAAATCCTATAGATATTGATAAGGTAGCATTGGAACCTCACCTGCTACCTTATTCTCATTCCGTTGGCGGCGTTGTTATTAAGCCTGTAGATAAAGGAAGAATAAAGGGCAGAGCTGTAACTTCTATGTATCAACAAACAGATATTCAGCTGGGTCAACTCAGAAAACAAATTGAGCTTCTCGCTAAACAAGC
>JBILDL010000067.1:0-8317 GCA_044352635.1 Saprospiraceae bacterium
GGTTTTTTTTATTAATTTTGCACAACTACATTTTAATTTTTATAAACTATGAGAAAAAAAGAACTAAAATTAGAGGAGCTTCAAAAAAAATTAAAGGTCGTGAAAAATCAGGATCTTAAAAAAGTGACGGGCGGCAAACAAACTGGCGGCTCGTGGAATAACGGTTGTGGAGGTATCATTCCCCTA
Organism: Saprospiraceae bacterium; assembly: GCA_044352635.1. Taxonomy (GTDB): domain Bacteria; phylum Bacteroidota; class Bacteroidia; order Chitinophagales; family Saprospiraceae; genus BJGN01. The sequence continues at coordinate 187 of JBILDL010000067.1, forward strand.
TAATTTTATTCACACTTAATGCAAAGGGCTGTAATTTAACATAATTACAGCCCTTTTTATTTATCTTTTAACTGCAGAAAATGGATCATTCGCTCTTACATCTGCCTTCAAGTGATAAGATTATTTCGTCCATCACGCAATGCAGAAACTCTGAGGAAAAATACGGTTTACTAGATAAACTGTTGTCACAATTAGTATATACTGACGTTAATCAGGCAGTTAAGTATGTTGAAAAATTAAAAAAAATTAATAGTTTTCAATTAGAGTCAAAAATCAGTCTTTCCTATTATTGGTATAAAGCATTGATAGAAAATCAAAAATACCAATACAAAAAGGCCAGCGATAATTTTTTTAAAGCCGTTAAACTTTCTGAAGAAAGTACCGATCTTCATTTAAAAGCAGCCTTATTTATAGATATGGCGGGAACCTCCATTAATTTACATAAAATGGATGAGGCTGAATTGCTGATTGAAAGGGCTAAAAAATGTCTCAAGAAAAATCCTTCGCCGGTCTTAAATGCGAGAATAATTAGTAGAGAGGCTTTTGTTCAATTGCACTATGCCAACTACCCGAAAGCCATTGAAGGTTTTTTAAAGGCCGAAAAAATTATTAGAAATCTGTCAAATAATGAAATAACCCATAAAGATTTATTCTTCCTGCAAATTATTCAAGCTGGTTTAGGCAATTTATATGAAATAATTGGTGATGCCGATAAAAGTATTTCTTCTTATCAAAATGCCATTGAATTGGCAGAATTATCAGATATTAAAACACGATTATCCTGGTTATGCCTCTTTGTAGGCAAAGGTTATTTGGTGCTGTCAAATCTGGAGCGCGCTACCTTGTTTTTTCAAAAGGTGCTTCATATTGAAAATGATGATAACGCTTTTTCCCGGGCCAGCGCTTACGCCAATCTTGGCTACGTTCATTTTTTACAAAATGATTTTCAGGAGGCTCAACTTCTTTTAAATAAAGCGGAGGAGCTTTTTGTTATTATGGGGGAGAAGGATTCTGAAAATTTAGTTTCCATTGAAATCTGGCGCGCCCAAATGGCTATGAAGGGCAATGATCTTAAAAAGGCAGAATTTTATTTGCTTCATGCTTATAGAATGGCCTCAAAATCGGCTAACGTTAAAAGGTTATCTTTTATATGTAAAGAATTGGCGACGTATTATGCAGATAATGCGCAGTTTAAATTAGCCTACACCTATGAAAAACTTCATGCCGATTTATCCGCCAAATATGTGGAGGAATTGAATCAACATAAAATATGGGAGTTAGAGGCTAAATATGATTTTGAACGAAGAAAGCAAGAGGCGGAATTACTTATTTTACAAGCTAATAGATTGCAGTTGAAAGCTTTACGTGCACAAATGAATCCTCATTTTCTTTATAATGCCTTAAATAGCATACAAAATTATATTACCTCAAATGATATGACTCACGCAGCAAAATATTTAGCCAAATTCGCTAAGTTAATGAGGCAAAGTCTTGAATATTCTGATGTTGAGGTCATCAGCCTGGAAAAGGAAATCGAGTTTTTAGAAAATTACCTTTTCATTAATGAAAAATTGAGATTTGCAGACAGGATGTCTTACAGGATAAAAGTAGAGGACGATATTGAGGAAGATTTGATAGGGGTTCCCGCTATGATTGTCCAACCTTATCTTGAAAATGCCATTGAACACGGGCTCAGATCTAAAAAGGATGGTATTTTAGCCGTTCAATTTCTTTCTTTTAATGAACAATGTATTCTATGTATTATTGAAGATAATGGCGTTGGAAGAGATAAGGCTATGGCATTGCAAAGAGAAAATTTCAAATATCAACACCATAAATCAAAGGGTACCTTGATTACAGAACAAAGATTACGATTATTACATAAATCATTAGGCGCTACACCCGCTGTAAAAATAATAGATTTGAAAGACCCACTGACCGGCGAAGCAACAGGAACAAGGGTAGAGGTGCTTATTCCTATAATGGAACTGGATAGGTAGTGTTTTTTTATTTTTTTTCATTATTTATTAGATAAATGATTCATACCATTCCCTGTTCATTTGATACCGTTTAGTAATTAGATGTTGATAATTGAACTAACTAAAGCATTCTGGAGGTATAAAGAAAAAAATTATATGTTTAAATGATTACATTTGAGCTGTAGTTTTCTCATAGTATTTCATAGCTCCTGTGTGCATCGGTCTCCCCCGAACAGGAGCTATCTTTTTGATTGGCTTATAATTTCGAAAGTAGTTTCAATTCTGTTCCCATCTTCATCCATTGCCATCATAAGGTGTCTTCCTATGTTTGGGTTCATTATCATTTGATGGTATATGCGTGTTTTTCCAACAAATACCCCATCTATATGCCAGTAGACTGTTTTCTCCGGACTTCGGTGTGCGAGTTGAAAAACCGTTTTTGAGACGGAACCATCCAAATTTTTAGGAATTTTAATTTGTGTAAATTCCCTTGGGTAAATCCATTCCATTATTTCATTCTCATCGAAAGGGGTATTATTCTGAAGGCATAAAGGATGCCAGTCTGGCAGGGGTTGGTAATCGGGATTATTTTTTCGGAAATAGAAGGCCTCCAAAGGAGGTAAAACCAATCGGTTTTCAGGTTTTCCCGCTTCATTTTCCAGACAATTAACATGAACGAGATATTGTTGATCGCTGGTTAAATAAACCTTTTTATGAAAGGGACAAACGTCACTTGTTTTAATTGTTTTAGGAGCAAGGATAGTTTCCTCTGGGCAAAAAGGGCCCGCTAACCAACCGGAGGATTTACATATATCCACCGAATGTAAGTCGGCAGTGGGAACGGGAAAAAGTTTACCTTTTTCAGGTAATTCGTTAAACAGTGAAAAAAGCAAAGGTGCAGCGACTTTTATTCCTGTAAGACCTGGTTTTCCCTCTCCGCTGGCATTTCCAACCCAAACGCCTACACAATAGGAGGTAGAAGTACCAATGGCCCAGGCGTCGCGAAAACCAAAGCTGGTACCAGTTTTCCAGGCAATAGGCTGATTACCTGAGAATTGCTGCCAGTTCCCATCTTCATCTGGTCGCTTTAATTCAATCATGGCCTGCCAGGTTTTATATATGGCACCTGGTTGAATGACAGGAACCTGTCTGTCGGGTAAAGCGATTGCTTTATTTTTAGTATTTACATACCATGGCGAATGCCAGTTATAGTATTTTTCCGTTTCATTTCCAGGGGTGTAAAACAGAAGGGATCTGGCCATAGAACTGTAAATGCCACATAGATCCCATAAATTAACTTCTGCCCCACCCAGAATCAAAGATAAGCCATAATGGTCGGCGGAAAATGGTAAGGAATGAATTCCCATTTTTTTTAACTGGTTATGGAATCGCCTGACATCGTATTTTTTAAGTAACTGGACAAAAGGGATATTTAAAGATCTTATCAGTGCCTGATCTGCGGCTACCAAGCCACTATACGATTGATCAAAATTCGCTGGTCTGTAGCCACGATAACTCAAAGGAACATCGCTTAACCAGGAAGTAGGCAGAATGAGACCTTCCTGAAGGCTTAAGGCATAAAGGAAGGGTTTCAAAATGCTTCCACTGCTGCGATTGGCCATAATTAAATCGACCTGCCTGCCATGACTCGATGCTTCATTTGGTGAATTTCCGAGATAGGCAAGGACTTTTCCACTGGAAACCTCAAGAACTAAAATAGCAGCATTTTCAATACCGTTAGCGGACAATTGATGTTGGTATTGCTGGAGTCTGTCCTGCATTCTCTCTTGGATATCAACGTCGAGCGTAGTATGAACAATACCACCACTTTGTTGGGGGAAAGTTCTGCTTAACAAATGATTAGCTAATTGAGGAAGAGGAAAAACTTCCTCAGGTAAAGGTTCTTCTCTGGCTAATTGCCATTTTTCATGGTCTAAAATTTTCTTCTTATAAAGGTTGTCGAGTAATCTATCTCTTTTTTCCTTAAGCTTATCTCTATTTCTTCCAGGATGAATTAAACCCGGACTATTGGGTAAAACAGCTAATAAACAAGCTTCTGACCAGGTGATCTGTGAAATATTTTTACCAAAGTATCGCCAGGCAGCAGCGTCAATACCGACGACATTGCCACCAAACGGAGCGTGGGCGGCATACCAGTTTAAAATTTCTTTTTTGGAATAGGTTGTTTCTAAGACAGAAGCTAACACCAATTCTTTTATTTTTTGCCAGTAAGTTCTGGGTGGATTATCCAGTGACATCCTGATAACCTGCATGCTCAGCGTACTTCCACCTCGTTTTCGACTTGGATGGCTCGCATTATATTTAAATGCAGAGATGAGAGCAATAAGGTCAACACCCCGGTGGTAATAAAATCTTTTATCTTCATATTCAACCAAGGCCACAGTATATTTATCTACAGCCAGACTTGATGTTGGAAACCTCCACTGCCCGTCTTTTGCAATTCTTGCACTGAGAAGCTGCCCATTTTTATCGGTTAAAATAGCTGCGTAAGGAACTTTGAACAGAGGTTTTGGAAGAGATAGATAGACAAGTATCATTACAGCCCAACCCAACAATGTAAGTAAAACAGGGGTGAGATACACCTGTTCTTTATGAAAAGGAAAGAAAAAATTTCGTTGAGTCACAGATGTAAAGTAATATATATTTTCGAATAATATAAAATATATTGGATAATATAAAATATTTAGATTATTTTTGTGAATGGGTTTTTAAAAGTGAAGACCCCAGGAAAAGTTGGTATTTTTTTTGCCTTTATCTTCGGAGTGTTTTTAACCTAATGTTCTTGCCATTCTCATTTGTTAATTGGCCTGTGTTTTACCTTCTTTTCTTGTTATTTTTTTTATTTAATATTAATTTTTTTAAAGATGAACATTTTTGTTGCAAAACTGAATTTTGACACTCAGAGCGAAGACGTGCAGCGGGCATTTGAAGCGTTTGGTGCAGTAGATTCTGCTAAAGTTATCATGGATCGCGAAACTGGCCGCTCAAGAGGCTTTGCTTTCGTTGAAATGGCTAATGATGACGAAGCACAATCTGCGATTGATGCGCTAAACGAAACAGAGTTAGATGGTAGTACAATTGTAGTTAAAAAAGCTGAACCACGTCCACAAAAGCCAAGAGGTTTTGGTGGTGGAGACCGTGGAGGTTTTGGCGGTGGCGACCGTGGTGGTTTTAACCGTGGCGGCGGCGGTGGAGATCGCGGTGGTTTTAGCCGTGGTGGAGATCGTGGAGACCGTGGTGGTTTCAGCCGTGATCGTAACGACAGATTTGGAAGTTCAGGATTTGAAAGCGATTACAGTCGCCGTTAATTCCTTCCTTTATAAAAAAGGCGGTCATTTCAAAAATGACCGCCTTTTTTTTGCCTTTTATTATTTATTATCCTTTAGCAGATAAGTAGCGTCTGTTAACTTCCTCCCAGTTTATAATCGTAAAAAATGACTGAATATAATCGGGTCTTCTGTTTTGGTAATTCAGGTAATACGCATGCTCCCATACATCGAGACCTAATACAGGTGTACCTTTTTGGTCAGCTATATCCATGAGAGGATTATCTTGATTAGGTGTAGAAGAAACAAACAATTTTCCTTCACTGTCAACACTTAACCAAGCCCAGCCAGATCCAAAACGGGTAGCAGCAGCTTGAGAAAAAGCAGTTTTAAAGGCATCCATTCCGCCAAGTTCCGTTTCGATCGCTTGAATAACAGGAAGACTTTGATCAGCGTTGGAAGAGGAAGACAAAATGGTCCAGAATAAATTGTGATTATAGAATCCACCACCATTATTTCTGATGGCCGGCGAGAATGTTGAAATACTATGTAATATTCCTTCTATGTCTAAACCTGTAGCCGCCGCATTTCCCTCTAAAGCTGCGTTCAGATTATTTGTGTAAGCGGCATGGTGTTTGCTATGATGAATTTCCATCGTTCGCGCATCTATGACGGGTTCTAATGCCGTATAAGCATAAGGTAGTTCTGGTAATGTAAAAGCCATTATTTGAAAATTTAGTGATAAAATTATAGATTAAATATAAACTAAAAAACCTTATTAACGGATAATTGGTTCAAACAATGACAATCATTATTTGGAAAAATGGAACATTCATTTAATTTTGCCCAAAATTAATTTTAAATACGAAAGCCATGGCATTCAGACAAGAAAAGGATAGTATCGGTTATGTTGACGTACCCGCAGAAAGGTATTGGGGAGCTCAAACTCAACGCTCTTTCGAAAATTTTAAAATTGGCGGTCACCTTATGCCCATTGAAATTATTCGGGCATTTGCCATTTTGAAAAAGGCCGCTGCGCTGACAAACAACGAGGCGGGTATTCTTGATGCTGAAAAAACAAACTTGATTTGCCGCGTTTGTGATGAAATAAGCGAAGGTTTACTCGACGATGAGTTCCCTTTAGTTGTTTGGCAAACAGGTTCTGGTACCCAGTCTAACATGAATCTTAATGAAGTTATCGCCAATAGAGCCCACGTATTAACAGGGGGGAAATTAACGGATGCCAAAAAAACATTGCATCCAAACGATGATGTGAATAAGTCTCAGTCTTCCAACGACACCTTTCCAACCGCTATGTCTATCGCGGCTTATTCCTATTTAGTAAAGCATACGATACCAGCAATCAAGCAGTTGCAAAATACATTAGATAAAAAAGCAAAGGATTTTACCGATATCGTAAAGACGGGTAGAACGCATTGTATGGATGCAACGCCGCTAACGCTGGGTCAGGCTTTCTCTGGATTTGTTTCTCAACTTGACCATGCGGTCAGATCTATCTCCTATACTTTACCCCATGTTGCTGAACTGGCCCTGGGAGGAACGGCGGTCGGAACAGGACTAAATACCCCTCCGGGTTATTCTGAAAATGTAGCTAAGCATATTGCCGTTTTGAGTGGTTTACCTTTTATTACAGCGGAAAATAAATTTGAATCTCTTGCTTGTCACGACGGTATTGTAGCCGCTCACGGTGCTTTGAAAACTGCGGCAGTGGCTTTAATGAAAATTGGAAATGATATCAGATTGCTTTCCAGTGGACCGCGATCAGGTATCGGGGAAATCATTATTCCCGCCAATGAACCTGGTTCGTCGATTATGCCTGGTAAAGTGAATCCGACGCAATCGGAGGCACTAACTATGGCAATGGCACAGGTTATGGGTAATGACGTGGCCATAAATATTGGTGGAATGAATGGTCATTTTGAGCTTAATGTTTTCAAACCCTTAATCATTTTTAATTTCCTTACCTCTGCCCGCCTTATTGCTGATGCTTGTTTGAGTTTCGATGAACATTGCGCCATAGGCATTGAAGCTAATCATGCCCGTATTAAAATGCATCTCGATAATTCCCTGATGTTAGTTACGGCACTCAATACAAAAATTGGGTATGATAATGCTGCAGCTATAGCAAAAAAAGCTTACAACGAAAATACGACACTGAAAGAAGCCGCCGTGAGTCTCGGACTATTAACGCCCGAAGAATTTGATGCCTGGGTGAAACCAGAAGATATGATCAGTGGAATGTAAAAGTATATTTACTTTAACAAACATTTAACCTTTTAGTAACAGGCTGAATACTATTTATTTAATAAAATATTCAGCCTGTTTCATTTTACTTTTGTTTTCTGCCTATTGCAGATTATCCATTCTCTTCGGATATTGCAGTGCATTCGATATATAATCCCTTGAACAAAAAACTACAACCATGATTATTTTCTCAGTATTAGTTTTGATTTTATTCGTTTTTCGTACTGAAATTTTCGGGTCAACTAAAGTAAGTCATTTCTAATTATTGGCCTACGGCTTCGAACAATTCTTTCGTTTGTTCCATAGTAAGTTCACTGCCCAGTGCGGTTGAAATTACGTAAAGCTGTGCTCCCTGTACAATGACGTATCTAAAATGGTAAGTGGGTTTATCTCTGGGCACTAGTTCATAGATGAACCCATTTTCATTTTCCTCCATAATTCTGGTGAAATATACATTGTTTCTAACATCTTCAATTTGAAGATATTTATTCCATGCCAAATCTTCAGATTCCGAGGGTAAATTTTGGACAATTAACTCAAACCACGATTTTTCATCTTTGCCTTTAACAATGACTTCAGTAATATTTCCGACAATTCGAC
>JBILDL010000068.1:0-8221 GCA_044352635.1 Saprospiraceae bacterium
AATAGCCATAAATAACATTGAGAAGAGTTAAAAAAGCAGCAGCAAAGAAAGGTACTCTAGGACCAAACTGGCCTAATACTCCACCTAAAACGGGGCCGATAATAAATCCTAAACCAAAAGCCGCACCAATCATACCAAAATTTTGGGCTCTTTTTTCGGCTGGACTAATATCAGCAATATAAGCTGTTGCTGTAGTAAAACTTGCGCCGGTAATACCCGCTAAAATTCTGCCAATAAAAAGCCATCCTAGAGTGGGAGCAAATCCCTGTAATAAATAATCGAGACCAAAACCAGTCAACGCGGCAAGTAAAACAGGTCTTCTACCAAATTTATCACTTAACATACCCATAACAGGAGCGAATAGAAACTGCATTATGGCGTAGGAAAACATTAAAAGACCGCCATATTTAGAAGCCGCACTTAATCCTTCTCCCGTAAGTTCCATGATTAGAGCGGGAAAAACGGGTATAATTATTCCCAGCCCGATGACATCAAGTAGGATGGTAATAAAAATAAAAATGAGAGCGCCTGACTTAAATTCGCGTTGCATAGAAATAATTTTGCCGCAAGGTAATTATAGTTCTTTACTTAAAAAAGAAACCCGGAACTAAGACTATGAATAGTTCCGGGTTAATAAATTTATCAACAAAACATTACTCTTCTAGTCCAAGACCATAGTAATACTTTCTTGGGCTATCAGGATAGCGCCCCTCGATAAGAAGACCGCCATCTTTGTTTTCAATAGCTTTTTTAAGTTCTGCCACACTTTTGACATCTTGTCGATCAATCCGGGTAATAATAAACCCTTCTTCAATATCAGTATATCTTCTAAGAAGTCCCGCACTTAATTGTTCCACCTTTACACCTTCTACTTTTAGTTTATCCCTCTCTGTTTTTGTCAAATCAGAGAATGTTGCCCCTAATTTATCCAGGATAGCTGAAGGTTCTTCTTTTGACACAACGCTGGTGTTTCCTGATGAATTCCTTAGTGTTACGGTCACTTTTTTATCTGCACCATCTCTAAGTACCGTTACAACCATTTGATCACCTGGACGCTTACGACCTACCATTTCCAATAACTTTGACGAAGTAGAGATGCTTACACCGTCCATTTCTTTTATAATATCGCCTTGTTTTAGACCAGCTTTTGCGGCGGCACCATCAGCAAGAACACTGTCTATATAGACCCCTTCGTTGACTGGCAACTTCATTTCCTGCGCATACCTGCCGTCAATACCTCTGATAATAGCGCCTAAATAGCCCCTTTGTACTGTACCATGTTCCCTAAGATCCGTCACAATTTTAGCAACAATATTACTGGGAACGGCAAATGAATATCCTGCAAATACGCCTGTAGGAGATGCAATTGCTGTATTTATACCTATAAGGTCACCCTGAGTGTTAACTAAAGCACCACCAGAATTACCTGGATTTACCACCGCATCGGTTTGAATAAAAGATTCAATAGGGGCTTTTCCTTCTAAAATATTGATACTTCTACCAATAGCACTAATGATGCCGGCGGTAACGGTCGATTCCAAGTTAAATGGATTACCAACTGCAACGACCCATTCACCTACCTTTAATTCATCGGAATTAGCAAATGACAATGTAGGTAAATTTTCAGCATCAATTTTTATTAATGCAACATCTGTATTTGGATCTAAACCTATAACCTTTGCCGTTAATAGTCTCTTATCATGCAGCGTGATTTCGATTTTATCCGCATCGGCTACCACGTGATTGTTAGTTACAATATACCCATCGGAACTAATAATAACACCTGATCCCGTTCCTTCTTGTTTAGGTTGTTGTCTCGGTTCAGGATTACCAAAAAATCGACGGAACGTTTCAGGAATCTCTTCCATGTCAAACATGCCACCAGCATTACTTTTTGTTTTACCGATGGACCTTATGTGAACAACAGCTGGTAAAACTTTTTCGGCAGCCATGGTAAAACCTTCAGTAGGAATTCCAGAGAATGCGCCCTTTTGGTTGGTAAGATAGGCAGGCGTTGAAGGATTTGCATAATTAAAAGGTTCCCCTTTTCTAAAAAGGGCAGAAGCAGTTATTGTTATAGCAGCACCCAAAACTGAAGCAAGGATTAATTGAACAAATTTATTTTGCATGTTAATTACGATTTTATTATAAGAAATACATTAAACGCTTTTTGGTTGGATAGGAACACAAAAAAAACATATTGTTAACAAATTTTAACATATTTGCATTGTCATTAAAAAACAAATTTTTTGACTACGAAGTCTTATATTTGTGGCTCAATCAAAATTTGTATTTACATAACATAAGAAAAAGATAATTATTATGGCCGAAATTATCCGAATGCCCCGAATGAGTGATACCATGGAAGAAGGTAATATCATTGGATGGTTAAAAAAGGTAGGCGATAAAGTAGAGCCGGGTGAAACATTGGCGGAGGTTGAAACTGACAAAGCTACCATGGAACTCGATGCATTTGTTGAAGGAACGCTCTTATATATTGCTGTTCCTGAGGGTACTGTAGCTATTGATGGCATCATTGCCGTTATAGGTCAACCTGGAGAAGACTGGCAGGCAGCTATTAATGGAACAGGCGCAGCAGGAGCTTCAACTGGTTCGGCTACCGCCATTTCTGCTGCTGAACCAATTAAACAAGATAATATATCTGCTCCAATAGTAAGCGATTCAAATGATGGTCAAAGAATAAAAGCCTCTCCTTTAGCAAAAAGTATGGCAAAGGAATCTGGTATAAATCTTGGACAAATTCAAGGCTCCGGAGAAGGAGGAAGAATTGTAAGAAAAGATGTGATTGGTGTTAAACCTGGAGAAGCCATTGTACCTACAGTGGCAAAAACCGTGGCAGTACCAACTCAAGTGGTATCTGTACAAACAAACACTACTGAATCCTCTTATGAAGATAAGACGGTTAGCCAAATGCGGAAAACTATCGCCAGGAGGTTGAGTGAAAGTAAGTTTACTGCGCCTCATTTTTATCTTTCTGTTGAAATTGATATGGAGAGAGCCATGGAGGTAAGAGAGCAGTTGAATCAAAATAGCGATGTAAGAATTTCTTATAACGACTTAGTTATTCGTTCAGTCGCATCCGCTTTAAAAAAGCATGCCGTTATTAATGCTTCTTGGTTAGGAGACAGGATTCGGTATAACCACGATGTTCATATTGGTGTGGCTGTTGCCGTTGAAGACGGTTTGTTAGTTCCTGTGATAAAACATGCTGACAGAAAAACCCTTTCTCAAATAAATGGAGAAGTGAAAATGCTTGCTGGTAAAGCAAAAGATAAAAAACTTCAGCCTGACGAAATGCAAGGAAATACCTTTACCATTTCTAATTTAGGGATGTTTGGGATAGAAGAATTTACTGCGATTATTAATCCACCAGATGCCTGTATTTTGGCTGTAGGTGGTATTATTCAAAAACCAGTGGTTAAGAATGGTCAAATCGTTGTGGGAAATACAATGAAAGTAACCTTAAGTTGTGATCATAGAGTCGTGGATGGTGCTTCGGGAGCTCAATTTTTACAAACATTAAAGTCTATCCTTGAAGAACCTTTATTGCTCTTAAAATAAAATCGCAATGAAAAAAACCCTTGTTATTGGAGCTTCATCTAAACCCGGACGGGTCTCTAGAGAAGCTGTGTTAAAATTGAGGGAAGCAGGACACGAAGTCATTGCCATCGGTGCGCAAGAAGATACCATTGGAGATATATCCATACAGACAGGTCATCCATTAAATATGGATGACCTGCATACTGTTACCCTATATTTAAATTCGGAGCGACAAATTGACTATTATGATTACATAATGGCATTGAAACCCCAAAGGATTATATTCAATCCGGGAACAGAAAACCCAGTGCTCGAAAAGTTGGCTCGTGAAAATAATATTGAAACCGAACAGGCTTGCACCTTGGTTCTTCTTTCCCTAGGTGCTTATTGAACTTTAGGCATCTGACAAGCCTCATCGGCTTTTTTACCACAAAGTGTGCAATCTCCTAACTGGTCTTTTAACATAGGGTTATTTGATGAACAGGTACCTCTAAAAGGTTCTCCCGTAAACCAATGCCTGAGGTTCAACAAAAGGATAGAGGCAAACATGAAACTAAAAATGATGCCTAGTATTGTTAAAAATTCCATTTTTATATTTTTTTAAGAACATTGCAAAGATAAGGTTCTTTTTCTTTTAAATACACTACTATGGCCAATGATTTAAATCAAAAAATGGAGGCATTCAGTCGTCTCTTGATAATAATGGACGAATTACGGGAAAAATGTCCCTGGGATAAAAAACAAACCTTTGACAGTTTACGTATGCTCACGTTGGAAGAAACTTATGAGCTGTCGGACGCTATCCTAAAAAATAATCTTTCTGATATTCAGGAAGAAGTTGGCGATGTTTTTTTGCATTTAGTATTTTACAGTAAAATAGCTGAAGAATCCAATGCTTTTGATGTAGCCGACTGCCTGCATAGTATTTGTGATAAACTGATAAGAAGGCATCCTCATATTTATGGTGATATAAAAGTTAATTCAGCGGAAGAAGTAAAGAAAAATTGGGAACAGATTAAATTGACAGAAGGTAAAAAATCAGTCCTTTCAGGCGTGCCTTCTTCCCTCCCCTCTTTGGTGAAAGCATATAGAATACAAGAAAAAACGAGCCAGGTAGGTTTTGACTGGGAGAACAAAGAACAAGTCTGGGAAAAAGTTGTTGAAGAAATGGAAGAGTTTAAAGAGGAGTTGGTGAAAAACGAATCAATGGAAAGAAAAGAAGAAGAATTTGGGGATTTACTCTTTTCATTAGTAAATTATGCTCGTTTTGAAGGCATTAATCCTGAAAATGCGCTGGAAAAAGTAAACATAAAGTTCACAAAAAGATTTGAATACATTGAAAATAAAGCAGGAGAAAAGCTTAGCAGCCTATCTCTCGACGAAATGAATATTCTATGGGCGGAAGCTAAATTGCAATAAAACTGACATAGAATATAGTAATTATTAATAACTTTGATGCTAATATAATCTGCATTTTATGAAAAAAATTGAACTTCGAATCGTCGCACTTTCGCATAGTGTATCTCAATCAAATAACTATGCAGTTGTATTAGGTGAAATGGTTGGATTAAGGCGAATTCCCATTGTTATTGGGAGTTTTGAGGCGCAGGCTATTGCTGTTGCCATGGAAAAAATGACACCTAACAGGCCTCTTACTCACGATTTATTTAAGCAAACCCTGGAGGCGTTCAAAGTTGAAATAAAGGAAATTATTATCAATAATTTATTAGACGGTATTTTCTATGCCAGGCTAATCTGTGAAAGGGAAGGTGAAATTATAGAACTTGATTCAAGAACTTCTGATGCTATTGCACTTGCTGTAAGATTTCAATGCCCTATTTTTACTTATGAATTTATTCTGGACACTGCGGGCGTTGAACTTGATGAAAGTACGCAAGCCGATATTGAAGAAGAAAGTGATGATGAAATGGAGGAAAAGCCTGGTAAGAACAAACAAAGTTCTCTAAGCACTTATTCCCTGGAGTCCCTCCAAAATATGCTTTTACAAGTTTTAGAAGAAGAGAATTACGAAAAAGCTGCAACCATTCGCGACGAAATAGATAAAAGAAAAAGGGACTTAGATTAAAGGCAGATTAAAGATTCTCTTTAATCTGCGCTTATATTTTCCAGGATTTTTTTAACCTGCTGAATCATTTCATGAGATACATCCAGGTGGGTAACAAGTCTTATTGTTTTAGGTCCAAATGCAGAAGCTTTAACTCCATTCTTAGCTAATTTTTCCAGAAATACGTTTGCAGTCCACGAATCCTGTAAGTCAAATATAATAATATTAGTTTTTACAGGCTTTACTGACTTTACATAATCCAGTTTTTCTAGACATTCCGCTATTTCTTTAGCATTAAAATGGTCTGATTTTAAACGATTTACATGATTATCCAAAGCATAAACACCCGCCGCGGCCAGGAATCCTGCTTGTCTCATTCCTCCGCCCATCACTTTTCTAATTCTTCTTCCCTCATTGATAAACTGTTTGCTACCAATAAGTAAAGATCCTACAGGAGCACCTAATCCTTTTGACAAACAGATAGAGATACTATCAAAAACATCACCATAATTTTTAGTTGAATCACCTGTTTCAACTAAGGCATGAAACAATCTGGCACCATCGAGATGTAATTTAAGCCCTGTACTATCGCAAACATTTTTTATGGTAATAATCTCATCTAAAGTGTAGTAATTCCCCCCTCCTTTATTGGTGGTATTTTCTAAAACTACTAACGTTGATTTAGGTAGCCAATCTGCCGGACTTTTAATAGCCTCTTGAACTTGATCAGCAGTAATTTTACCATAATTTCCTTCTATTAGATTTACGCCAATACCAGAGTGAAAAGCATAGCCAGCTACTTCATATTGAAATACATGGGAGGTGGCATCACAAATCATTTCATCAAGGGGTCTAGTATGTAATTTTATAGCAATTTGATTCGTCATGGTGCCGGAAGGACAAAACAAAGCAGCATCCATGCCAAACATAGCAGCGGCTTTTTCTTCAAGGAGATTAACCGTAGGATCACCTCTAAAAACATCATCTCCTACCTTAGCGTTCCACATCATTTCCAACATTCCCGGTGTAGGCTTGGTCACTGTATCAGAAATAAGATTAATTTCCATTTTATTAATTTTGTGGTAAAACTAAGATAATTCAAGAAATGAACTTACCTGAATTTTAAAAAACATATTTTCAATAATATTAAAATTAACTATTAAAATGATAAAATTAAATATCAATTTATTACATTTACTTTGTAATGAATAACTTAACAATTAAAGCATTCCATGCTATCTTCGCAGAACGCACTTGTTAAACAGGCAAAAGCAAACGAACCTCAGGCTTTACAAAGCTGGAATAAGCAACTTGCAACTTCAAATGAGGGCATGCAATCAAGCATGGATGACCCTGCACAATTAAAATCAAAAGAATTTCAGTACAATCCAAATCAAAAAATAATGGCCATTCAAAAGATGGCTGATGAGAGTACAAATAATCTAAAATTTATTCAACTAAAATCTTTAGCAACATCATTTAACCAACAGAGGCAAACTCCTTTGCAGCTTAAAAAAAATAATTCCGGATTACCAGATAACTTAAAAAGTGGCGTCGAAAATTTATCCGGTCTTTCCATGGATGATGTAAAGGTTCATTATAATTCCGATAAACCTGCCCAATTAAATGCGCATGCTTATGCACAAGGAACAGATATACATATAGCCTCAGGCCAGGAAAAACATTTGCCTCATGAGGCATGGCATGTGGTGCAACAGAAGCAAGGGAGAGTTCAACCAACAATGATGATGAAGGCTAAAGTGCCTATTAATGATGATAAAGGATTAGAAAAGGAAGCAGATATAATGGGAGCAAAAGCTTTACAAATGAAACCATTTTCTCTTTCAGATTTTAAGCCTGGAAATTTAATCCAGAAAAAAGGGGTAGTTCAAAAAGTGGATGATGACCAAAGTGAAGGGTTAAATGAACATTTAGATTTAGAAACACCTGGAGAAGAGGAGATTGAATATAATATAATGAGTAGTATAAATACATTATACCATACAACCACCAGAGCAGGTGCAGATAAAAGTATTTTGGAAAGAATTGATCCTAAATTTTTTAAATCCTCTTCCAGATTTGGTGGTGGATTTTATTTGACCAATGATATTGAGACCTCCGAAGCAGAAATAGCTCATCATAAATTTGATGACCCTGATAATCCATTAAATGCTTATGTAACTATATCCTACAACATTTCCGGAGGGAAAATACTTGATGCTACAGGTCCTGCTATATATAAAACCGTTGAAGAAAATCCGATTCACCTCAGAAGAATGGCACAAAGAGGAGGTATGGATGGCATTGCGATACCATCTCTTAGAGGCTCAGGAACAAATGTAGTTTTATTTAAAAATTTCGGCATTTTGAAAGAAGGGAAACAGATTCAACACAGGCTACCGGACAAGGATATCAAACGTTTACCTGATGGCCAGCCAGATATGAAAAAGAGCGGTACGTTTAAAGAAACATTATAATATTCGAAAAACGTATTAACTATTTGTTCTTTACTATAGTCAGTTTTGACATAAAAACAACCTCATTTTCCCCATCTCTATCGACAATTCATCCAAATGACCCATCATTTGCTTGTCA
>JBILDL010000069.1:0-8204 GCA_044352635.1 Saprospiraceae bacterium
TTATTGCTATTTCCAATCATACGAAAAATGAAATCATTCGATATACAGGTTGTAATGCAAAGAAAATAGAGGTGATACCTTGCTTAATTTCACCGCATTTTACTTATTCACCCAAAGAATTTAATCAGCATTACCCAATTATTTTACACATTGGTACGGCATGGAATAAAAATTTAAGTAATCATATTCAGGCAGTTAAAGGTATTCCTTGCTTATTAAGAATAGTAGGAAAGCTATCTGAAAATCATAGACTTGAGTTAATTAATGCTGATATAGATTTTGAAAATATAGTCCATCTCACAGATAATGAGATCTTGTCTTTATATCATTCCTGCGACATTCTTTTATTTGCCTCACTGGCAGAAGGTTTTGGTTTACCTATTCTTGAAGCTCAAACGGTAGGTCGCGCCGTAATTACTTCCGATAGGGGAGCGATGGCTGAAGTTGCAGGTAAAGGTGCATTATTAGTGAATCCACTTTCCGTTGAATCTATACATGATGGTCTGATATCTATCATTTATAATGACTCATTAAGAGCATTATGTATTGGTGAGGGCTTTAAAAATACAAATAAATACGGTAGTCATTTTATTTTAGCACAGCACGATTCCCTGTTTTCATCAATTTAATCATATCCTCATAATACAAAAATGAATATTTTAGGAATAAACTTTGGTCATCCTGACGCTGCAGCTATTTTACTAAAGGAAGGTGAATGGTTGGCTGGTTCTGAGGAGGAAAGATTTAAACGGGTCAAACATTGGGAGGGATTCCCATCGGAATCTGTTTTGTTTTGCTTGAATAGTACTAATATTTCCTTTGAGCAATTAGATTTTATTGCTGTAGCTGGGGATGTTACGTCTAATTTTTTTAGAAAAATACTTTTTTTATGGCAACATCCAAATCACCTTAAAAAAACTAAGAAGGTATTTGGAGGTTTTTCAAAGGAATGGGAGAGACACTTTCCGGATTGGCTTCTGGCAGATAAACTCCTGTTTGTAGAGCATCACCGCGCTCACCTGGCCTCCGCTTTTTATAGTTCGCCTTTTGAAGAGGCAATGATTTATTCCGTGGATGGTTCGGGTGATTTTTCAACCTCTATGTGGGGTATTGGAAAGGGAAATAAGATAAAAATCATGGGAAATACCTGTTTCCCTCATTCCTTAGGTTTGTTTTATACCGCGGCAAGCCAGTATTTAGGTTTCCATGAAGTTGGCGATGAATATAAGGTGATGGGATTGGCAGCGTATGGAAAGCCTGTGTTTTTTGACGACATATTAAAAATGTTCCAACTTCAAAAGGATGGTACTTTTACCTTAAATGCCCTCTATTTTAAATGGGATAACCCATTGGTTAAAGAGAATAATGCGAATGAGCGTCCGGGGATTCCCCTATTTTATTCAAATGTATGGGCTTCAAAATGGGGAATTCCGAGATTTTTAGGCGAAGAAATTTCTTCTTTTCATGCCGATTTTGCGGCATCTACTCAAAAGGTTTTCGAGTATATTCTGATGAATAGGTTAAATTATTTGGCGGGCAAATGCGGTACTAGAAATCTTTGTTTAGCTGGAGGATCCATGCAAAATTCTGTAGCCAT
Organism: Saprospiraceae bacterium; assembly: GCA_044352635.1. Lineage (GTDB taxonomy): Bacteria > Bacteroidota > Bacteroidia > Chitinophagales > Saprospiraceae > BJGN01. The sequence goes on from JBILDL010000069.1 coordinate 1,598, forward strand.
GGGTAAGATTAAAGAGTTCACACCTTATAGAAACATATACATTCCCAGTGCCTCCAACGATGCCGGACTTTCTTTAGGTGCTGCGCAATGGGTATATTTCCAGCGTGAAAATAGAAGAAGAAAAGAACCCATTTATCATTCTTTTAAGGGTATTTCTTATGATGAGGACGAAATAAAGGCTATTTGTATCCAAGAGAAATTGATTTTTCAGGAGCATAGTATGGAGGAAATTATTCAAAAAGTGTCAGACATATTGATGTCGGGTGGTATCATAGGTTGGTTTCAAGGTAGCGCAGAATTCGGCCCCAGGGCATTAGGAAACAGATCGATTCTGGCAAATCCTTCTGTTCCAGGCATCAGAGATAAGCTGAATGGGATTATCAAAAACAGAGAAAAGTTTCGCCCTTTCGCGTTATCCGTGTTAGCGGAATGTCAACAAGATTTTATTGGATGTGATGATTTTCTACCTTTCATGGAGCAGGTTATAATTCCTGAAGGAAAAGCATTGAATCAAATCGAACCCCTTTTACATATAGATCAAAGTGTTCGTATTCAATCGGTTAGAAAAGAAGATAATGATCTTTTCTATCAACTAATAAAGTCATTTTACAAAATATCGGGAATTCCTGCCCTATTAAACACCTCATTTAATGAAAATGAGCCTATCATAAATTCTCCCCTGGAGGCTATCAGATGTTTTCAGCGAACGGAACTGGATTATTTAATTATGGGAGAAATTTTAATTAAAAAGTAAGAGTAATATGCATGAAAATACCTGGATAAGTATCATAACGCCGACATTGAATTGTGAAAAAACCATTTTGGCCTGTGTTAATGCGGTAAAAAATCAAGAATACAAATTCGTAGAACATATTATTGTGGATGGAAATTCCACAGATGGCACTATACAAAAATTATCAGCGGATTATTTTAATGGGATAATCATTAGAGGTTCTGATACGGGTATTTATGCGGCAATAAATAAGGGAATTCTTCAGGCGAAGGGTCAGGTAATTGGAATATTACATGGTGATGATTATTATGCGAACAACCAGGTATTGAATCAGGTAATGGCTTTATTTCAACGGGGTAAAGAGGCAGTTCTCGGTGACGTTTGGTATGTTCCACATCAGACAGGAGATAAAATTATAAGGAAATATTCTACAAAATTTTGGGTGCCAAATCATTTTAAATGGGGTATTCAGCCTCCGCATCCAGGATTTTTCCTGTTAAAAAAGAAATATTTGGAAATTGGATTGTACAAGGAGCATTATGAAATAGCGGGAGATTTTGAATTTTTATTAAGAGGTTTTATTAAAGGTAACTGGCAATTTTATCTGCTTAATAGACCGCTTATCTTCATGAGATCGGGGGGTAAGAGTAAATTCTCATTAAAAAACCTGAGGGTAATTAATCAGGAATGCTTACTGGCTTGTCAAGAAAATAATGTAAAAATTTTTCCTGGACAATTATTGTGGCGGTACCTCCCCAAATTATTGGGCGTGTTGATACCTGTGTTGGGTTATTTTCGGCGGTTTCTTTTGTAATGTATAATCAATGAGTTAGGCAAAATAACATAATATTTTTTGTTATAATATGCTAACTTAGCGCCTCTTATTTATTTTGAATGGTTTATTTTTATTATTTTGAATTGGCATTTTTATAAATCGATTGCGACTTATGAGTGGCGAAGCCTTATAATAAAATCAATAAATTAATATTTAATTAGTCTGACCATGAATGCATTCCAATGTAGAATTTTTTTATTAATTATTATTGGGTTAACTTTAAGTTTGACTATTTGTGCTCAGATATCTTCTACTGAAGTGGACAAGATAATTCTTGTTAGCATTGAAAATGGATTCAGTGATGCTCAAATTTTGGAAGAACTTCGTATAAAGGGTTTAACCGATAGTGAGGTTCAAATGGCAAAGGTTAAAATTTTAGAACTTAGGCAAAATAGGACATTAGCTCCTACTATTCTTTTTAATAAACCAACTGATACAGTATCGGAAAATCAGATAGGCAACCTAAAAGAAATAAAAAAAGTAGTGTTTAGTGTATTTGGAAGAGAAATTTTTAGCAACAATCAATTTAAATTCAATACAGAGCAACAAATTCCCAGTCCATCAAATTACATCTTAGGTGCCGGAGATGGATTAATACTTGATTTAAGTGGTGTTCAGGATAGGCAGGAATATTTAATAGTATCTCCGGAAGGATTGGTTAGACTTAAGTATGCCGGACCAGTTTTTGTTTCTGGTTTAACTATTTTAGAGGCGAGAGAAAAGATTAAAAATCTGTTGTCTAAATATTATCCTCAACTTAGAAATGGTTCAACAAGTATAAGTTTAATATTAAAAGAAATCAGGTCTATAAATGTGACTATAACTGGAGAAGTGGTTAAGCCAGGCTTTTACAGTATTTCCTCTTTATCAACAACTCTTAATGCCTTATATGCGAGTGGTGGACCGAATGATAGGGGATCATTTCGGAATATTGAAGTTATACGAGGAAATAAATTATTTAAAAAGATTGATTTATATCCCTTGCTAACCACAGGAATCTTTCCTGACGATATAAGGCTTGAATCAGGTGATATCATAAGAGTTCCGTTTTCTGAAATGCCGGTAACATTAGAAGGCGCTGTCAGGAGACCCTTAAAATATGAATTGAATAAAAATGAAACATTATTAGATTTATTAAAATATGGTGGTGGCTTATCTGAAGAAGCTTTTACATCTAGTATTAAATTGGAAAGATATAGTGGTAGAGAAAAGATTGTGATGGATATTCCAGACTCTATTATTTATGTTTTTAAGCCGCATCCAGGAGACATTTATGTGGTTGACACCATGCTAAATAGATTGTCTAATAGTATTACTATTAAAGGACCCGTTTACAGACCTGGTATATTTTCCTGGCGGGATAGTTTAACTATTTCAAGTCTCATTAGCTTGGCATCAGGATTTTTACCAGAAGCCTATTTGGACAGAGCTGTGCTATTTAGAACGGGGTTAGATGGCAGAAAATTTACTATAAATATCAATTTGAATGCTATTTTAAATAAGGACACGCTGGATATTCTCCTTCATCCTCAAGACGAATTAATTATAAAGAGTATATTTGATCTTGAAGAATCTTTGAAAGTTACTGTAGAGGGTGCGGTACAAAGTCAAGGAGAATTTCCATGGAGAAGAGATATGAAAGTTAAGGATTTAATTTTTTTGGCGGGTGGTTTGAAAAATGAGGCATTCAAGGAGAAAATTATAATTTACAGGTTGAATAAAAATCAATCTTACAGCATAGTATCATTTGATTTAAATGATATTAAAATGGGTGAATATATTCTGGAGGCTAATGATAAAGTTATAATTAAATCAGAAAAAGACATTAGTGTTCCTAAATTTGTCACTATTTATGGAGAAATAAAAGAGCCTGGTGTTTTTCCTTATGCAGATAATTTAAGTTTACAGGATCTTATTTTACTTGGTAAGGGATATACAGAGGTAGCAACTCAAATGAATATTGAAATAACAAGGAGGAAAGATGGAATTGATCCATTTAATAAAAAGGCTGAATTATCAGAAAGTGTTATCGTAGAAATTCCATCGTCATCATTAAATAAAATGGAGAATGAAATTTTATTGAAACCATTTGATGTCATTACTATCAGGAAAAATCCATTACTTCAGACTCAAACTTTTGTTGAAATTAAAGGACAAATGCTATTTCCAGGCAAATATGCCATACAGAAAAAGGATGAAAGGATAAGTAGTTTATTTTTTAGAGCTGGAGGAAGTCTGCCTGAGGCAAATTTAAAAGGAGCAAAGCTAATAAGAAAGTTCCAGGGTTATTTTTTGTTTGATAATAGAGAGGTGGAAAAAACTTCTGAGAATTTTGGTTTGGATACCTTATCTCAGCTCAGTTTAGAAAAAAGGGAGTTTATGGAGATTGCCATTGATTTAATAGCAGCGTTGAAAAATCCAGGTACAAAAGATGATATTTTTTTAGAACCAGAAGATGTGTTAATAATACCCAGAGAATCTAACATTATCATAGTAGAAGGTGAAGTTTTTAATCCGGTTGGACTCACTTTTGAAGCAGGAAGAAGAGCAAATTATTTTATTAGGCAAGCTGGAGGATTTAAAGAGGAAGCAATGAGAAAAAAAACATTTATTATTTTTCCTGATGGCAGTGCCAAATCAACTTCCAAGGTTTTAGGTCTGATTAATAAGTTTCCACGTGTTGAGCCAGGGGCTTTTATTGTTGTGCCTAAAACGCCGCCATCTGACGGAAGGCGGAGATTCAATATCACAGACCTTACTTTAGCATCCTCTACGATTGCGGGTATTTCTACTTTTATATTAGGAATTGTTCAATTATTAAAATAAAAATGACTAATAAAATAAAGGACGACGATTTTTATCCGGGGGAAATAAGTATTCCTGAATATAGGGAGAAATTACGGATTAAATTCAATCAGGTAAAACGATATTGGATCTATATACTGGTTTTTGCCCTCCTTTCAGGTTCAATGGGGTGGTTTTATGCAAAACAACTACCTTCCTATTTTGCAGCTAATATTTTGTTCATCTTAAGTTCTGGGAACCAACAACCTAGTCAGAATAATATTATTGCACAGCAATTAGGATTAGGCCAAAAAGATAATAACGAAAATGGACTTTACACTGTTCAAAACTTTTTAGGATTGTTGACACATGGAAAAATGATTAGAGAAACCTTGCTATTACCTTATCAAGGAAATGAATCACTATCTTTTGCGTCAAAATTTTTAGAAATAGAGGGAGAGAAGGTAAATGGTTTTCCGTTGAAAACAATTCCTTATGAAGAATTAAATAAAGAGCAAGTGAGTATATTAAGGGGCTTAGCAGACAGAATAAAACCCCTTTTATCAGTCAAACCCTCGGAAGATGGAACAAATTTCACTCAATTTTCGGGAAAATTCGAAAACGAAGAATTCGCAAAGTATTTTACGGAAGCATTGTTACAATATACGTTACAATTTTATGTAGAGGGGAAAACGAAGGAAATTAAAAATAACATTAACCAGATTGAACAACGGAAAGATAGTTTGCTCAGGTTGTTGATAAATAAGTCAAAGCGTATTGCAAATCAGTCTGTACAATCTATTGATTTGAATCCAGCTTATAGTGCGTCGATGGTAGAGGGGCAATTACTTAGTAATGAAGGTGAATTTATCGGTAAATTATATTCAGAATCTATTGCCAGTCTGGAAATTGTAAGGAGTGAACTTCGGCAGCAAACGCCCCTTTTTACCATCATCGAAGGGGTTGAATATCCTTTAATTAAAGAAATTCAACCAGCGATGAGGTGGTTTTTGGCCTTATTTGTTTTAGGTTTTCTGATTGGGGTCATTTATTTTGGGGTACGGGGATGAAAAAGATAGCCTTTTTGTATTTACTTCCTCAAGATATGTCAGGACTTTTGAACAAAATAAATAGTCAGGCAGAAGCAGTTTATGGCTTGGATAAGGACATTGAATTCATCATTTTTTATGAATCAGAAAAACCAGTAGTAAATTCAATATCCCCAAATTTTATCTTTGAAAAGTTACCTAAACATGTATTTAAAACAGGCTTTTTTTTTACAACCAGATATATAGTAAATTATGTTAATCAAAAAAAGTATGATTTAATATTTTCAAGAATTTATGGGTTTTCACCATTTTTCTTTTTCTTTTTTAAGAAAAGAAAATTTAAGTTTATTGTTGAATACCATACTAAAATCGTGAACGAATATTTTGCTTTAGGTAGATACGATTTAGCATTGGCTTATTGGACATTTAAAAAACTATCTGATTTGGTAATAGATGGTAAAATTTGTGTAACAGATGAAATTGCAAAAATAGAATCATTCAATAAACCAGTTATTACAATATCAAATGGATTTAAACATAAAAAATTAGATTTACCAGTATTCAAATACTTCAAGGGTAGTTCTTTAAGAATATTAATGGTATGTTCAAAGCTTCAGCCGTGGCATGGAATTGAAAGATTCTTTGAATCTGTTAGAATTTGGGAAGTAAATAATCCTTATTTAAGTATTAAAATAGATATTGTTGGTGAAATATTTAAAAATAATTTTGATCGAATAAAGCTACCTAAGTATATTGTATTTCACGGTTCTAAAAATGATAATGAAATAATTGAACTTGCGAAAAATGCAAATATGGGATTATCTACTTTAGGCCTTTTTTTGAAAAATATGGATGAAGCTTGTCCTTTAAAATCTCGAGAGTATATTTCATTGGGACTTCCATTTATTTATGGATACAAAGATCAGGATATTAATTCAGCAAGTGACTTATTAGGTTTTAATGTGCCAAATAATAACTCTTTACTAATCTTAGATGATATTATGGAATGGCTGCATAAAATTGATATTAGCAGAGATCAATATTTTCTTAATTGGTTAGAATTAAGAAAAAGAATATCATGGGAATCTAAGATGCAGCAATTTTTAAGATTCGCTGATGAAATTTAGACTTATGCAAAATAGATTATCAAAAATTCTTAAAGATTCAAGGGAAAATTCAAAAGAAATAATATTTATACTTGCACCT
>JBILDL010000070.1:0-8153 GCA_044352635.1 Saprospiraceae bacterium
AAGAAGGAATATAGATAGAATATTGATTTAAAAAATTAATCTTTTAAAAATTATGGCATAATTCAAAAGATATCGATTATTTTTGTCGTTCTTATTAAAAACAAATGACAATGATTAGAATATTTTTGTTTTCCCTACTTATAGTTTCCTCTGTTGGACTAAATGCTCAGCGTTATGGCCACATGAACTTCAATGCTTTTTTGACCTCATTAACAGACACCCGCAAGGCAGACATTGATTTGGAGGAATACCAAAACACCTTGGTAGCTGAAGGTCAGGCGATGGCTGAGAAATTTAAAAATAATTATATTGCTTTTATGAAGGAGCAGCAATCTGGTAATCTTGCTCCAATAAAGGAAAAAGAGCAACAGGAGTTACTTCAAAAAGAACAAGAAGGAATTCAGGCTTTTGAACAGCAAATACAGCAAAAACTCCAGGTAAAAAGAGAGGAACTGTTAAAACCTATTGTGGACAAAATAACGGCAAAAATTAAAGAGGTTTGTACAGAAAATAAGTTTGTTATGGTTTTTGATACAAGTTCTTTTAATGCTCTTTTATTTACCCCTGAATCAGAGGATATTACAGCGCTTGTAAGAACAAAAATGTTGGTTGTTCCTGCAACGAAATAATAAAATTATACTTTAAGAAATGCAAAAAAGGGCGAAATGAAATTCATTTCGCCCTTTTTGTATTATTTACAGCGTGATTTTTTACCAAATCAGGTTATCTTAATTTATTTTGACCATTAAGTCCTTATAATTGACCTTGCTATTAGGGTCATGGCCTTGAATAGCAATGGTTCCACTACTTAAGATTCTTTGAAGTTGGCCTTCTTTTCTCAGAGGTGTTTTAGGTTCTGTATAATCAACGATAGTAACGCCATTTATTTTTGTTATGATTCGTTTCCCCTTAACGGTTACATGTAGCTCAAACCATTCATTATCAGGGGTATTTACTTCAGCAACATCTACTATATTGTATAGACTGGCCGTTCTCCTCCAATCACTTTGGGAATTATTAACTTGTATTTCGTACCCTTTTGCCGGCCATGCTTTTTCCAAAAACTCGGTATGAATATAAAGACCAGAATTGGCCTGAGGAAAAGTCATAATCTGCACTTTTAATTCAAAATCTTTGAAATTATGATTTGCAAGAGGTCCGTCGTAAAAAAGGTGAGCTCTGGGGCCATGAACCGTTAAGGCTCCTTCCGTCAGATTGAAAGTTTCAGGATTTTCACTTGCTTTCCATGCTTTTAAATGTTCTCCTTCGAACAATTTTACCCATTGGGCATTCATCGTCATATTTACACTGAATACGACCCAGATGAGGAGCATTATTTTTTTCATTTTTTGTTTTTTTAGGTTATTAAGTTATTAAATATAATTCTTTTGGATTAGAATAAGGTGAAATCATTCAATTATATTGGTAAAACGAAAACAAGGATATAAAACACGATGTAAATCTATGTTTTATATCCTTGTCAGGAAAACTTTAAATAGATAAAACTTATGCTTTAGCGCTGGCTTCTTTAGAATTCATTTCTACGGTGAACTCGTCCACTAAAATTCTGCCACAATGCTCACAAGCCATAATATTTTTACAAGTAAAAATCTCTAATTTCACCTGGGGTGGAATTTTATTGAAACAACCTCCGCAGGAATCTCTTTGAATAGTTACCACGGCGAGACCATTTCTATAAGATTTTCTTATTTTGTCATAAGACTTTAGTAATCTTTCTTCGATACCATTTCTAGCTTTCACAGAGCGTTTACGAAGAGCATTTTCTTCGTCATTTGTTTTAGCTATAATATCGTCGAGTTCAATTTTTTTCTGCTCTAATTCTTTTTGTTTTACATCTCTTTTTGAAATACTGGTGGTCAGCGCTTCCTTTTTATTTTCAATTTCGATGGTAACGTTCTTCTTTCTTCTTTCAGCCAGCTGAATTTCAAGTTTTTGAAGTTCTAACTCTTTGGTAAGGGCTTCAAATTCTCTATTATTTTTAACGTTATCAAGTTGAGTTTGGTAACGGACAATTAAACTTTCAGATTCTTTAATAGAGGCATCATATTGAGCTGCATTGCGAATATGATCTTCAACAATGGATTTTGCTTTTTCGATACGCGTATCAAGGCCGACGATTTCATCTTCCAAGTCGCTTACCTCTATGGGTAATTCGCCTCTAAGTACGGCAATCTGGTCTATTTTAGAGTCTATTTGTTGAAGCTCGTAGAGCATTTTCAACTTTTCAGCTACTGTTTTTTCAACGGCCATGTTGGGCAGGTTTATGATATATTCGAAATTATTGGTGATAATACACCGGATTGGTAACTACGGTTGTTGACCGAATGGCAAAATTAGTAAATTTTTCAGAAATAATTTGCTTTATTAAGTTAACTGCACACACTTCTGATTCATAATGACCAATATCGGCTATTATAATTTTATTATTTGCTTCCTGAAACTGGTGGTATTTGTAATCTGAGGTAACAAATATATCTGCTTGTGCCTGAAGAGCGTCAGGCAATAAAAAGCTACCACTCCCGCCACAGATAGCTACCTTATGAATTTTTTCCTTGCAAAGAAAAGTATGCTTTATAACTTTTAGAGATAAGGTGTTTTTCAATAAATCTAAGAAATCTACAGGAGGCATTGGCTGATCGAGATATCCAACCATACCTGCGCCCACCAGATGTGACGTATTTTTTACTCCGGTAATTTCTTTAAAAGGAGTTTTACCTGTTGATGAATCAATAATATGGCATGCTTCGGAAAGTTGATGATTAAGAAGAACCATTGATAATTTACCCTCTGACATATTTGCCATACCAGCTTGATAAGAAATAGAATGAGGCTTCAGTAAATTTATTTGAGGTAATATTGTATTTGCTTCATTCTCTGAAAGAACACATTGAAGCTGCGATAATAAACCCGGTTTTTCTTGAAGAATGGACCTATTATTAAGCCCAATAATTTTCGCTAAAGTTTCATTTATGCCTCTGTGATAGGCGTTATCTAAATTGGTATGAATAACATAAATGGCGATATCATTTTTTATGGCTTTAAGCAGTATATTTTCAACAAAACCTCCCTGGGATAATTTTTTTAATGGCTTAAAAATAATAGGGTGGTGGGAAACGATCAAATTGGCACCATTTTGAATTGTTTCATTAATAACTTCGAGGGTCACGTCCAGGCAAGTCATAATACCCGTTATAACGGTTTGATGGTCGCCAACCAGAAGCCCACAATTATCATAATCTTCCTGCCAGCTTAAAGGAGCATGTGAAGAAAGAACACGAATAACGTCTTGTATTTTAGTTTGCATCCTTAGTCATTTTTATTAAGCATAAATTCGGCAATTTTTGTGGACGATATATCAGGCAACAGAGGAATTCGCACTACATCACCCTCATTTTCCAAAACAAAAGCTGCCCCTGCTATATTTTCAAGGGTATAATCGCTGCCTTTTGCTAGAACGTCTGGAATAATGGCTCGAATTAAATTTTCAGGGTTTAATTCAGAGAAGGGAATGACCAAATCGACTGCTTGAAGGGAAGCCAAAACAAAAGCCCTTGAACTCAGTTTGTTAAAAGGCCGGTTATTTCCTTTTAGTTTGTGCACAGAGGAATCGTCATTCAGACCAACAATTAGTTTCGTACCATATCTGGCAGCATCGGCTAAAGAATGGGCGTGCCCGGCATGAAAAAGATCGAAACATCCGTTTGTAAATACAATTTTTTCTTTGTTATTCCTCCAAGTGGAAATTAGGTCGAGCGCATCTTCCAAACTGGACATTATTTTATTTTCAATATTTTCCTTTACACTCATGATTATAAGGTAACCGTTGGCTTATAGCCTCTATTTATTAGGGGTAAGCAGATGAGCGAAATAGCACCATACAGCAGAGTCCCCCCAATTTGAATGGTGAAAAAGGAAATATTGGCCCATGAAAAACCATCTTCAAAGCTAATACCATACACAGCAAGGCCAATTTGAGTCATAAAATGGTAGGTTCCCATACCGCCTGGAGAAGGAACTACAATGCCCCAACCACCCAGGATAAAAACGAACAATGCAGCTGAAACAGTTAAATTTTCAGTAATATGAAATGAAAGCAGGGTGAGGTAAGTCATTAAAAAATACATAGTCCAGATAATGACAGTATGCAACAAAAACCGACTTTTACTGGGAATTTCTTTTATACTTTTTAGCCCACTGACAAAACCTTCGAATAGATGTCGAATGGTATTGAAAATAGACCAGGCACTCATTTTTTTTCTAAATTTCCAGGCTACCAGCGTCATTATAATCATTACTGAAAGCAAGAAAACGAATAAGCCTATTTTCTCCCCAAAGCGTTCATTGGGATTAATATATTTTATGGCGATGTCGGAAATTTTATCAAATTCGAGGATAAATCCTAACAGAGTAATGGCTAAAATCATGAAAAGATCAGCAATTCTGTCCACGACAATAGTACCGATCGCTTTTTCCACAGGGATTCTCTCATATTTGGCGATAGATCCGGCTCTGGCAACTTCTCCAAAACGGGGAAGGGCTAAATTTGCAAGATAACCTACTACGGTAGTGAAAAACGCATTGCTCAATTTTGGGTGATACCCCATGGGGTGTAATAACATTTTCCAGCGTATGGCCCTGCTAAGATTAGAAATACCGTAACAAAAAAGGCTTGCGTAAATCCAAAAATAATTGACACCAGAAAAATCATTTTTTAATTTATCCCAAAGGCTACATTGGTCGGCTGGAATATTCTTTAAAGCACAATCTTCCAGATAAGCCTGCTGTTGATTGCTATACAAAAGCCAAAGCAACAGGAATCCAAAAGCAAAAAAAAGGACCAATTGCAGACCGGTCAACAATGTCTTTTTCATATAAACAGGTATCTAAATCTGGCTATTGATAGCACACAAATAGCAAATATAATGGAATAGCTAAAAGAGAGGGCATTGTTATGTTGTTATTTTTCCTTTTTGTCGTAAAATTTTCGTACTTTTGTGAATTATTTTGGAAATCTTCCCTAATAGAATAGTACAAAAGTAAGTCAATGGGTAAAATAAAAGTCTTGATTGTAACCCAAGAAATGGAACCTTATACACTTGGTTCTGAAATTGCCAAACTTTCCAGGAAGTTGCCGCAATACCTTCAGGAAAAGGGAATGGAGGTAAGGGTTTTGATGCCTAAATTTGGATGTATTAATGAGCGAAGACATAGATTACACGAAGTGGTTCGCTTATCTGGCATGAATATTATCGTTGATGATGATGATTTTCCGTTGATTATAAAAGTTGCCTCGCTTCCGGATATCCGAATGCAGGTCTATTTTTTAGATAATGATGATTTTTTCAAAGGTAGAGAGATTTTTCACGACCTCAAAGAAGTGGAATATGATGATAATTCTGACAGAATGATTTTTTTCTGTAAAGGTGTCATTGAGACGGTAAGGAAATTTGGTTGGTCACCTGATATTGTACATTGCCAGGGATGGATGACTAGTTTAGTTCCTTTTTACCTTAAGACGGCTTACAAAAATGACCCTCTTTTTAATAAGGTGAAGGTAATTTATTCAGTTTTTAAAGATACCTTAGAGAAATCATTTGACTCTAAATTTTTTACAAAGGCAAGTATCAATAACTTGCAGGAGGCTGATCTTTCCGCTTTTCGCTTAGGGGATGAGGTGGTCTTGCATCAGGGAGCTATAGTTTATGCTGACGCTGTAATTCAGGCGGATGAGCTACTTGACGAGGCTCTACAAAGTGCCATTAACGAAATTAAGGATAAGCCTTTGTTAAAAATGGAAGGGGAGGATTTGTTTTCAGGTGTTCCTGATTTTTACAGGGCAATGCTTCCGGAGGAAGAAAATTAGTTTGCCAAACAACCCTAAGTATCTTTTTAACCTCTTTTTTCCTATTAACGAATTGTATGAAGATTAGTATTATGAAATATTTCAGGGATTTTGCCCTCTTTTCCATCGCTGCCCTTTTGTTAGGTGCTTGTAATGACTCTACTTCATTTGGCTTGGATCTTCTATCGGAAGATACCACAAAAGTTGGATTTTCAGATACTTTACTTGTGCAGTCAACTACAGTGTCGGGTGATTTAGTCGAAGTTTATTCTCCATTCACAGCAGCAAGTGCCTATTTATGTGGCCGGTTGAATGATCCTATTTTTGGTAAATCTGACGCCTCTATCTATATGCAGGTATTACCGCAACAAGGACTTTTTTATGATTTTAAAGATAAGGAGGTTGATTCTATTGTCTGGGTGTTGCCTTATGATACCACCGCTTTTTATGGAAATTTATCAGCGCCTATCACCTTTAATATCTATCCTTTGGCAGAGCAGATGGATAGGACCAATACCTATAATTCAAATACTAATTTTGCAACAGAAGCATTACCCATAGGTACTGTTACGGTTACGCCAACTTTTGCTTCCACCCAGGTTTTTGATTATCGTCAGGGAACCATTGATACCTTGAGGTTTCCACAGATTAGAATACCTATTAGTAAAGCTACTTTTTTAAAGCCATTTGCTCAGGCTGATAGCACAAACTATACTTCTGATGCTGATTTCTTTAAACTTTTTAAGGGAGCTGTTTTGAGGCCTGCTGATAATGCGCAGTCTATAGTGGGAATAAATCTTCAAAGTAATTATGCGGGTTTATATTTTTATTATAATGTATCTAAAGTACCGGGGCAATTTCAGTATGTGACCAATGGCTATTCTGCTAAATTATCTTCGTTTAGTCACGATTTATCGTCATCAAAGCTTAAAGCTACGCTTGATAAACCTTTTTCGGCTGACGGTTCTACTATATATACCCAGTCTATGGCTGGTGTTTTAGGTGCTATTAGAATCCCGGAAATTACGAAGTTAAAAGGAAAAATAATCAATTTCGCAGAGTTGGAGCTTAACATTGAAGCACTTAAAGAAGATAATACTACTTTTTTTCCTCCAGCCTCGCAGATTATTTTGTTCTACAAAAATACGGCAGGGAATTATGTTGTTACCTCTGATGTATTGGTTGCTGGCGAGGAAGTTTTCAAGTTAGTTGGCGGAAATCCTGTATTCGCTGCAGACGGAAGTCCTGGTAAATACAGAGTTAATTTGAGCACGCATTTAAATAGGATGGTAGATGGAAAAGTACCTCCTGAAATTTATATTCGTGTTTTTCCAAGAAGTGAACGTGCTGCAAGGTCCGTACTGTATGGTGCTGGACACCCTCAGTATGGTGCTAAATTAAAGGTAACATTTACTGAGCTTCCTAAATAGGAAGTCTAAATCGTTATCTAAAGTTTCTGGACAAATTGAATCTGGTAAGCTTTTGGGCTTAATCATTCTTTTTTAAGGTTTTTATTAAAATATTCGGATTTGATGAATTTACATCAACCTCTGTGATTTTTTTAATTTCCATTTCTAATCTATTCGTAGTTTTTAACTACCTGAAATTTAATGAGTTAAACTCATTTGGTGTTTTGTTGTATTGATTTTCAAGTTTTAGTAACTTCGAAACCTATATTGTTATTTCTCAAAATAAAGCTTAAAAATGTTTAAAGACGTATTAAAAAAATTTACAATAACTGACATATTATTGTTTATTGCTGCTTTTAGTTCCCTTATTTTTTCCGAGATATTGTATTTCAATGGAGAGGAAAATGCAGCTATTTTCATTGGTATTTGGGTACCATCTATTTTAGCTTTTGGTATCTATTTGAAACTTATAACCAACCAAAAAAATGATTGAAATAGTACCCTATTTTGCAGGTTTTATTACCTTATTATTTGGATTTGGATTTTATTTTGGCCTAAAAGAATTTAAAAAATTTAAATAAACAAATAATAGTTATTAGTGTAAAATCAAATACTTCGTACATCCGAGACTGACATTTCACATTAAAGATTTCAATTATTTATTTAGACAAAATTATTTTGAGTGTTTTTTCCGACAGAAATGAGATAGTTTTTTGCCCCGTATCATATTTCCCAGGGATACTTTACTTCGGTAAGCGTTAATCCTTCGGCGGGCACTGATAACCCTTGTTTTATGAAACTTTGATTGTCGAGGGCGTATTCAAGTTCCCCGAGGCTCAATTTACCTATACCAACTTGTATTAGTGCCCCTACAATTAATC
>JBILDL010000071.1:0-8147 GCA_044352635.1 Saprospiraceae bacterium
TCCCGGAGGGATTACACGTCTCTAGCTTTTTGTGAAACATCCCAATATCATAACGCCATCATTGCATTGTGAAACATCCCAATATCATAACGCCATCATTGCATTGTGAAACATCCCAATATCATAACGCCATCATTTCGTTGTGAAACATCCCAATATCATATCGCGATCATGATTAATCAACCGTTCTGATAGTGGTAGATTCCTGTATCCAGCAACCGATATAAAATTTTTCACCAGTTTTCAGGCCACGAATAAAGACATCTTCTTTATTGGGCATAAAGCGGGTATATTGATTAATCATTTTATTTGCTTCAGCGGCAAAAGAGGCATCGATATTTCTGGCTTTAACCCAGGCATCTACAGCTACCCAAACGACTACCTGACTCTCCCAACCTCTGCCAGGACCACAAAGAGGGCCACTGGAGGCATACATTCTGCCGATAAGGATATAAGGCTCTCCCCAGTTTGGTCTTGCTGCGGCGGCCTCTAAAGCCAATTGCCTTGCCTTCGTAAAATTTTTCTTATGAACATAATAGACCTTTGCAGCTAAAAGTATAAGTTCGCCCTTTTTTTTCACATCCTCCACTTCCTTTGAGGCTTTTAAAAAACCTTCGATAGCACAATCGTAATCAGCATCTCTTAAACAAATAAAAGCTAATTCTGCGGGACCCTTTTCCGGGGCACATTTTACATTTCCTTTTTGAATTAATGCAGCAAATTTTTCTTCAACATCCGAACATCCTGCAAATTTTAACCTGCTATAAACTTCTCTGATAACCTCACAATCGTCGGAAGCGGCTAAAAACTGCGGATAATATTTATCCATAAAATAATTACAATCGTAAAAGCCTTTCACTGTTTCGAAAACCTCCATTCTGAGCGGCAAATATTCTTCAATAACTTTCCATCGCACGCAGGAGGAGCCTTCGCATTCCGCTAAACCCTTTTTTAGTCTGTTAGACAAAGCTAACGAATACTTTCTAGCCTCCTCCAAAGGTATTTCATTTGAAAAATACAAATCGACCAGCAGAGAAGTGAATGGATTCAGCACAAAATCGGGGACTTCCTCCCCATCAAGATCCCATGCTTTTTTAAAAAGGTCATAAATTTCCTTTTTTGAAGCCCTTTGTTGATAAGTAAAAAACAAATCGAAACCTTTCCGGGCAGGAACATATCCCCCGGCTGGATAACATTCTTCGATTCTGTCATACAAAGCAAATATTTTATTTATCCACTCTTCTTTTTTCAGAGAATCTTTCTCGAGTTCTAAAAAATGTTCATAAAAGCGAATACCATCTGCCAGAACTGTATTTCTTTTACCATCAGCTGCGGGTGCCAGTTCATAAACTTTCAACCAGTATTCATAGGCCTGACTCCAATCGGTGTCTTTTAAAAAGTCACGATAAAGGACAAAACTTCGAAGTGCCTCCTGAGGATTCTCCGATTGATCAAAAGTGGCACAAAATCCTATAGGTCTCTCCACTTTTGGCAGGGTATCAGTGACGGGCACACTTTCCGGGGTAGTAACCACCTTCATTTTAGGTGAGCAGCTTAAAAAGGCTGTTAACAATAACAGATTAGAAAAAAAGATAAGGAACTTCATAGGAAAAAAATTTAAAAGAAAAGGCCTTGTCCCGAAAGAGGAACAAGGCCTTTCGGCAAACCTAATAAATGGGTTTGAATTAATTATATCTAAGCGTAACGGTTTCGCCTATCCAGCAACCTGTTGATACTCTGGCGCCTTCAGCCATACCTCTCATGTGGGCCTCATCCTTTGGAGGAATCGATGCTCCATAAAGAGATATTTTTTTAGATGCTTCAGCAGACACCTCTGAATCGATGTTTCTAGCCTGAGCATACTTTTCAATTGCAGCAAGAACGGCTAAGCCTCTTGAGTAACCATCGGAGCCACAATTTCTACTGGTAGAAGCATACATATCGCCAATCAAGAGATAAGGCTTGCCCCAATTTGATTTTAAAGAAGCTGCTTTTCGTGCATTTTCTCTTGCTGGACCGTAAGATTTTAACTGACGGAACTGAATAGAAGCAATACCGAGGTAATAATCTGCCTTTTTGCTATCATCTGTTTCACTGGCAATAGCTTCCTGGTATTTGGCGATAGCCTGGCTAAAATTTCCTTCCTCATAAAACTTTCTTGCAGCCATTCCAGGATTTTTAGCTAGAAAATCCTCTTGCATAGCCGCGTTCATGTTAGCCGCTTTAGCCTCGTATTTAGTCTTTAACTCCACCATGATAGGGTCAGTATCAGCACAACCTTGGGTTTTCAACTTATTAAAAGTATAACGAATGGTAGCTAAATCTTCTGGATTTTCCTGGTAAAGCGGTACTAATTTTGCCTTGAAATATTCACAATCAAATATTTGACCTTCAACTTCAGCCAGAGGCACTTCCATTCTTGCATAAGAAGCTTCGTAGTATTGACCATATTTCTCATTATTAGAAATATTAAAGTCAGCAATTTCCTGTGATTTCTCCACTAAGAATCTTGCATCTGCCTGAGACATCAATTTGTTTTTGAACATATAATTTACTACGAGACCAATAGGTTCAAGAATTATATATTCAGCAGAGTTACCCGCTTTTTCAATAGCATTTTTGAATGCTGCTGCTGTTTCTGCACTATAACCATAAGAAGGCATATAGAACATATCAAATGCTTTTCTGCTTAAAGCGTACCCAATTTCCTTTGGATAACAAGCCGCCATTTGGTCATAAAGAGACAATATAAGTTTATCAGCCGCCAATTTAGCTGCATCATCTGTTGATTTCTCTTTTTTAGCTTTCATTATCTCTACGCCATCCACATAGTGATTTGCTCTTTGTCCATCAGCCATTGGGGCAATTTCGAAAGCTTTTAGCCAATTATCATAGATAATACCGAATGAAACATCATCTAATTTAGCCAAATCGGCAGCTGTTTTACCTTTTACCATCTGCCTGTAAAGTACGTGAGCCTCTTTGGCTTCCGTTTCCCGAGGGTTTCCCACCCAAGAATTACACTGGGCATTAGCATTATTAAACAAAGTAAGTAAGAGGAGTAGTGGAAGAACTCCATGAGATAGAACCTTCATAATTAGTTAAATTTACGTTTGTAAAACCAGGTGTTGTCGTTTAGTGAAAATCCAGCTGTTAGTTGGATGTAAGTTTCTCTTAATGCTTCCTTCAGTCCAAAACGACCTACTTCCAAAGATAAATCTACGAAAGAGGGAGTTTGCCGGGGAACCACAATAGGAAGACCTAATCCCATAGTAAAGCCGTATTGAAGTAGAGATTTTCCATTTACTGTTCGGGGGTCTGTTCCATAAAATGCGCCTAATCTGTAACTCATACGCCTGCTATATTTATTATAAGAAGCGTACTCTGGAATTAATTCACCTCCAAATCTAAAGAAATAATTATCAAAAAGTTTATCTGATTTTGCAGTCAACTCATAATTGGACCATTTTCCAACGGTATATTCTGCACTAATTCTAAGTTTATTAAACCGTTCAAAAGTAAGACCCATACCAAATTCCATGGGAAGCCTGCCTGTTTGAATATTATCAAATTCTCTTAAAATGGTATCAATTATAGTAGTGGTAAGAAATAATTCCCTTCTATAAAAACGACTGGCATTGGTCTGCACAGAACCACCCATGGTATAAGTACCCGAAATGAGGAGCCTTTTATAGTCTGAAATTGATTTATCCTTATCTTTTTTCTTACCAAAATCAATAGCGGCCTGAAAACCCGCTTTTAATCTAAGACCACTTAAACTAATATCGTCCGCCAATTCCGTTCCATAGGCAATGGAAGAAGAATCTAATTGCAAGCGTCGCGAATTAGTTATTTTACCAAACAAATAAGCCGTTTCTAAACCCACAGCTATACTTTTATACCTAAAGCCATTTGACCAGGCAAGTTTATACGTACCTCCTGTGCCTTTTAATGAATTGGTTGCTGTCCCGAAACCTGGATTTTCAATGGTAGATTTTACATCGTAACCGACATAAGTGTAAGGTACTAAAGTAAAGGCCATACCAATTCCCGAGGTAGGCTGTTGTCTTTCCAACGATTCATTAATTGGGTTACGCATGGGAAAACCAAGACTTAGATACTGGATATTTCCGCTCCAGGCGTCATCCCTCTCGCCTTTACCGTTATCCAGGACATTATACTTAGAAAATATACCTCCTTCAAAAGCCGTAACTCTCAAAAAACCAAGAGAAGCTGGATTCTGCGGATTGAGATGCGTGGGATCATTATACCCTACGCCAATTCCTCCCATACCAGCTGCCGCGGCAAAATATCCCGGATAATAGTTACCTATGCCTAACCTGGAATAGGGCGAGTTATATTTGGGAATAATACTCGACGTGGACTGTCCAGCTAGCTGTAAAGCTCCCAGGAACGATAGTCCAATGACTAGAAGCCATACTTTATTGTTTAATTTAGCCATTTGAGCCACAACGTTTATTTTATATAATGATGCTAAAAATTGCCATTTAGTTGGTTTGAGGAATTAATGCCTGAAATGTCTAATTCCCGTTATCACCATTGCCATATTATGTGCATCACAAAAATCTATACTTTCCTGATCTTTAACCGATCCACCTGGTTGAATCACCGCTTTAATACCTGCCCGTTCAGCCACTTCTACGCAATCGGGAAAGGGGAAGAAAGCGTCCGAAGCCATCACTGCACCATTCAGGTCAAACCCATATTTATTTGCCTTAACCACCGCTTGTTCCAATGCATCGATTCTCGATGTCTGACCACAACCCATGCTTAAAAGCTGATTATCTTTAGCCAACACAATAACGTTCGATTTCAGATGTTTACAACATTTTGCCGCAAACATCAAATCTCTCCACTGATTTTCCGTAGGTTCCAGCGTCGTCGCTACTTTACAAATCTCCCTTCCTTCTGTTATAACGTCATTTTCCTGAACAATCACGCCATTTAACAAAGATTTAACGCTAATGTTTTGAATTTTAGGTTTTTTTAACTTAAGTAAAATTCTGTTTTTCTTTTTACTTAAAAAATTTAATGCGTCATCAGCAAAGTCTGGCGCAATTAAAACTTCGTAAAAAAGCTGATCTATCTCCGCCGCGGTAGCCATATCAATGGGTACGTTTGATATAAAAATACCCCCGAACGCAGAAACTGGATCAGCTGCTAAGGCAGCCAGCCAAGCTTCTTTGATGGTAGATCTGGTAGCCACACCGCAAGGATTGGTATGTTTTAGAATGACCATCGTAGGTCCATCCTTTTCAAACTCAGAAATCAATCCAACGGCAGCGTCTATATCTGTTAAATTATTGAACGATAGCTCTTTTCCTGCTAATTTTTCGAACATATCATCAAAATCTCCGTAAAAAACGGCTTTTTGATGTGGATTTTCACCGTAACGAAGATCGACCCTATTATTTTCAGTAAGGCGCAAAGATTCCGAAAAGGTTTCATCTCCTTGAAAGTAGGCATAAATAGCTGCATCATACTGTGAGGTAACACCAAAAGCAGCCCTTGCAAATGATAAACGCTCAGCAAGAGTTGTTGAGCCGGCATTTTTTTCTAAAGCCTCTACTAAAGGTTTATAGGATAATTTCGATGGAATAACCACCACATCATTGAAATTTTTAGCAGCGGCTCTAATTAAAGAAATTCCTCCAATATCAATTTTTTCAATGATTTCTGCTTCACCTGCACCTGAAGCAACCGTTTCCTCGAACGGATATAAATCGACCACCACTACATCGAAAGGAGGAATATCCATTTCATTTAATTCCGCTAAATGTCCTTCTTCGCGTCGGGCGAGAATGCCGCCAAAAACTTTTGGATGCAGTGTTTTAACTCTTCCGTCAAGAATGGAAGGATATCCCGTTAGTGATTCAACCGTTATAACTGGAATACCCAAGTTTTCCAGATAGGCTTGAGTACCTCCTGTGGAGTATATTTCTACACCGTAATGATGTAGCAACTTAGCTAATGGTTCTAAGCCTTCTTTTGAGTAAACGGAGATTAACGCACGAGAAATTGGAATTAGCGACATAGTAGTTGTGATGACAATAAATATTTTCGCAAACTTAGTTATAAAATTGAATTAATTGATAAATATTGTGGAAACAAAATTTTGGATATTAACATAAGCGACAAACATTATAGCATTCCTTTATTAAAACAATTTCTACAACGTGGTTCATACAGCTGTTTTTCGCCCACCAGCACCTTATCTTCCACGTCAACCAGTCGATAAGAATGGGAGGCTAATTGTCCGCAATGGGGACAAATGGCATGTACCTTAGTAATATATTCAGCGGTAGCTAAAAGGGCGGGAATAGGTTCAAAAGGAATCCCCTTATAATCCATATCCAATCCGGCAACTATCACCCTAATGCCTCTATTGGCCAATTCTTTACAGACAAAAACAAGTTCGTTGTCAAAAAATTGAGCCTCATCAATACCAACGACCTCCTTTTCCTCCACTAAAGAAAGAATATCCATCGCACGATGCACCACAATAGAAGGGATTTGATTTGCATCATGAGAGACTACTTCATTGATAGCGTATCTGTTGTCTGTAGCAGGCTTGAAAATTTCAACCTTTAGATTTGCTATCCGTGCCCTTTTCAAGCGCCTGATTAACTCCTCTGTTTTGCCTGAAAACATTCCTCCACATATTACTTCAATCCATCCCTTAGGATTACCTGTTATGTAGGGCTCAATAAACATATTATTCTTTTTTCATTAAAATATTAGTCAAATGATAAATTTTATTAATTTTCATTGTCTAATTTCCATTTGGGAAGTTAAAATTAGATATTTGTGCGTTAAAAACAAATCAACTTTAGGATAGATGTAAAGAATATTTGCTAAAGTCAACCTGAAAATGTATCATGGACAAGGAAAAAGCACGCGTGTTGATACACAAAATAAATGCGCTATATAAAAATATCGATGCGAATACACCTGGCGTTTCCCCCCTGGAAAGAGACCTGATGCTAAGCTATTTAAGGCAGTTTTACGAAACCATCGCATTGAGCCAAAGTCAAAATAAAGCGCCTGTTAAGGAAGTGCAACCGGAGAAGGAGGTAATACCTGTTAAGGAGGTACAACACATAAAAGAGGTACAGCCCGAAAAGGAAATCCAAGCGGTGAAGGAAGTACAACCTGTTAGGGAAATGCCGCCGGTGAACGAAGTAAAAAGGGAAACGGGTTTATTGGGACGTGAGCGAGGGGTAGCTAATTTTGAACCCGAGAAAAAAATATCCGAACCAGTAGCCCCTCCGGTGACCCCTCAACCTGCTGAACCCTTATCAGATAACGAGTTAGCCCATTTGTTTATATGGCAAGAACCTAGTAATTTAGCAGAAAGATTAGCTAGTCAAGCTATTACTAATTTAAGTATTTCCACGTTTAGTATGAATGAACGTCTTTTGTACACCAATGATTTATTTGGAAAAAATAGTGCAGAAATGGAAGAAGCGGTAAAGATGTTAAATAATTTTACTCACTTTGACCAGGCAAAAGTATTTTTACTGAATATCGGCCGTCAACACGACTGGCATAAAGAGGAAAGAAAAGACGCAGCAAAATCATTTATCAATACGGTTCGCCGACGATTCTTATAATTAAGCATAATTTAGAACTATGAAAAAAATTGGAGTATTTACTTCAGGCGGTGATGCACCTGGCATGAACGCTTGTATTCGCGCCGTAGTTAGGTCAGCATTGAAAAGAGGCCTCGAAGTAGCAGGTATCTATCGCGGTTATCAAGGTCTTATAGAAGGTGACATTAAAAATATGGATTCACACTCCGTTTCTTCCATTATTAATACGGGGGGAACTATCCTGAGGTCCGCTAGAAGTAAAGATTTTATGACCCCCGAAGGTAGAAAACTGGCTTATCAAAACCTTAAACGCGCGGGTATCGACGGCATCGTGGCTATCGGTGGCGACGGAACTTTTACAGGGGCAGATATTTTTATGAAGGAATTTCCAGATATTAAAATCGTAGGCTGTCCGGGTACTATCGACAACGATTTAGCGGGAACGGATCATACTATCGGTTTCGATACCGCTATTAATACGGCGATGGACGCCATTGACAAAATTAAAGATACTGCCAACGCACATGACCGATT
>JBILDL010000072.1:0-8123 GCA_044352635.1 Saprospiraceae bacterium
AGTGGTCAGCGAATGCACTAAAGGAACAGGAAAATATTTTTACTCAAATTATACGACGTGGTAGTGACACCCAGTTTGGAACAGACCATGATTTTGTTAATATAAAATCTTATGAAGATTTCAAGCAAAGGGTTCCCGTCAGGGATTATGAAGGTCTAAAGATTTATTTTGACCGGGTTGTTGCTGGAGAATCTAATGTTTTATGGCCCGGCAGACCTCGATATTTTGCAAAAACATCAGGTACCACTTCTGGTGTAAAGTATATTCCCATTACCTCTGATAGCTTACCGAATCATTTTGGTTCGGCAAGAAACGCACTATTTCATTACTTTGGTCAAACAGGAAAGGGGAAATGGTTAGATGGTAAATTAATTTTTTTGTCAGGAAGTCCTTCTCTCGATGATACCAATGGCGTTCCCACCGGGCGCTTGTCTGGTATATCCAATCATCTCGTTCCTGCCTGGGTAAAAAGAAGTCAAATGCCTACTTATGAGACAAATTGCATCGATTCATGGGAAGAAAAGTTAGATAAGATTGTGGAGGAAACCCTTCATCAGAAAATGACGCTGATAAGTGGAATTCCACCTTGGGTGCAAATGTATTATGAACGATTATTGGAAGTCTCCGGAAAAAGTACCATCAAAGAAATATTTCCCGATTTTAGTATGTTCGTTTATGGCGGGGTAAACTACGAGCCATATAGGGCAAAACTGGAGGAACTTGTTGGTGGTCAGGTAGATAGCGTTGAAATATATCCGGCGTCTGAAGGTTTTCTGGCTTTCCAGGATATCCCGGGCGAGCGGGGAATGTTTTTAAATGTTGCATCGGGATTGTTTTTTGAGTTTATTCCTGTACACGAATTGGGAAATGAAAACCCAACTCGATTAAGGTTACATGATGTACAATGTGGCGTCAATTATTTACTTATTTTAAACACCAATGCAGGTCTTTGGGGGTATAATATTGGCGATACCGTTGAGTTTGTTTCTATAAATCCATACAGAATTATTGTAACGGGTAGGGTCAAGCACTATATTTCAGCTTTCGGTGAACATGTCATAGGAAAAGAGGTAGATGAAGCCATGCAGTTAACCTGTCAGGCACTGGGCGCCAGAGTCGTTGAATTTACCGTAGCTCCCCAGGTAACTCCTGTAGAAGGAGGGTTGCCGTATCATGAATGGTGGGTTGAGTTTGATGAAATACCCGCAGACCTGGATCGGTTTGCCCAGTTTTTAGATCGGGAAATGGTTAAGCAAAATATTTATTACGATGATCTTATTCAAGGTTCTGTTTTAAAACCTTTAGTTATCCGGGTATTGAAAAGAGATAGTTTTAGGGCTTACATGAAGGCTCAGGGAAAGCTTGGAGGCCAAAATAAAGTACCACGATTATCAAACGATAGAAAAATAGTATCAGCATTGGAAGATATGAAGGTGACATTACCATAAAAAAGTGTACTTTTGTATTCATAATGTAAAAAAACCAACTAAAATGGGAAAAGGCGATAAACGCACTAAAAAAGGAAAAATTTTCCAGGGTTCTTTTGGTAATTCAAGACCTGGTAAAAGAGCTAAAAAAGTGGTAGAAGTACCCGCTGCTTAATGTAGTCTTTTTTCCTTCAATAGATATTCGGTCAGGCATTATATATACCTGACCGGATTTATTGTTTTAAATATTTCTTCCCTATCTTATTTTTACTTTCCTAATTTTTCCGTATATTTCACAGAAACAAGAACAGTGAGTTCTTTTTAATGTATTTTATGCGTGTATTACATATTAGTGCAGAATGTTATCCTGCCGCAAAATCAGGAGGATTAGGAGATGTGGCGGGTGCTTTACCAAAATATTTGACCTCTGCAGGTTGGGAATCTGCCGTAGTTATTCCTAAATATGGTTTACCGTGGATTAAAAAACACCGATTTAAGCTACTTCATGTAGGTGCCTATTTTCTGAATGATCAATATCATCCTTATACTATTGAGGAACCTTTACAAACAGGGCTTGATTTTTCCCTTTACATGGTAAATTTACCTGGGTTATTTGATCGCCCGGGTATTTACGGTGATGCAGAAAAAGGTTGGTACACGGATAATACAGAACGATTTACCTCCTTTCAAATAGCTATTTTAGATTGGGTGAAGAATATGGAGGTAAAACCCGAAATTCTTCATTGCCATGATTACCACGCAGGTTTAGTTCCTTTTTTAATAAAACATACCAAAATATTTGAGGTTTTAAAGAAAATTGCAACGGTTTTTACCATTCATAACGCCGAATACGCTGGTTCCTTTCCCTGGTTGAAAAAAAACTTATTACCTGAATTTTCTGCAGAAGTAAATGGATTATTAGATTGGTCTGATCAAATTAATCCCTTAGCATCTGCTGTGAAAAATGCCTGGGCTGTTACGACCGTTTCCCCGGGTTATTTATTGGAATTACAACAATTTTCGTCTGGTTTAGAATGGCTGTTCAGAAATGAGAAAAGAAAGTGTAGAGGTATTTTAAATGGTATAGATCATGATGTATGGGATCCTAAAACCGATACTTACCTGACCTCTCATTTGCCAGATAAGGAGGCGTATGAATTAAAAGATATAGAGGATTTTAAGTTACATCAGAAAAATCAACTGGTAAGTCAACTGGGACTTAATCAAAATATACCCTGGATTACCTTTATTGGTAGGTTAGTGCGTGAGAAAGGAGCCGATATTTTACCCAATCTGATAAATACCGTGTTAGAAAGTGGAACGGGCATAGGATTTATTATTTTAGGTTCAGGAGAACCCTATCTCCATGAATTATTGAGTAGTATGAGTTATAAATTCCCAGGCAAACTGCATGTACATATCGGGTACGATGAAGTACTGGCTCATCAACTTTACGCAGCATCTGATTTTATTTTAATGCCTTCAAGGGTCGAACCTTGCGGTTTAAATCAATTGTACGCGCTACGATATGGCACCATACCTATAGTTAGAGCGGTTGGAGGATTAAAAGATTCTATTGTGCCATGGAAAGAGGAAAATGGAAACGGTATTCTCTTTGAAACTTTTTCTGTTGATGCCGCAAAAATGGCTGTTGACGAAGCATTTAACCTATTTAATGATCGAAAAAAATTCGAAGAAGTCAGGAAATTTATTTTTGGGATAGATTTTTCATGGCAAAAATCAGCTTCGGAATATGTAACATTATATAACGAACTCACTTAAAAAATGTAATAAATGATAAAGATGATTTGCCTCATATTAGGAGGTGGTGCTGGAAGCAGATTAGCCCCTCTGACAAGCCATAGATCAAAACCTGCTGTCCCAATTGCAGGGAAATACCGGTTGATTGATATTCCTATTTCTAATTGTTTGAATTCCGGGGTGAAGAGAATGTTTGTGGTTACACAATATAATTCTGCTTCATTAAATCAACATATTAAAAATACCTATCATTTTGATGTATTCTCTCATGGCTTCGTTGATATTTTAGCCGCGGAGCAAACCCCCAATAGTGATCAGTGGTTTCAAGGAACCGCCGATGCCGTCAGACAATCTATGCATCATTTGAAAAATCATGATTATGACTATATCCTAATCCTTTCCGGAGATCAGCTCTACCAAATGGATTTTGAGGAATTAGCAAAGTATCACATAAGTCAAAAGGCAGACCTAACCATTGCTACTATCCCTGTGAATGAAGCAGATGCGCCTGGTTTTGGTATTATGAAGGTGAACGATAAAGGTTTTATTGATTCCTTTATTGAAAAACCTAAAAAGGACGTACTGGCTGATTGGACCTCTTCAGTTTCTGTTGAAAATAAAGCGAAGGGAAAATCCTATTTAGCCTCTATGGGCATTTATATGTTTAGTAAACAGGTGATGATGAAGCTGTTTTCGGACAATGAAAAGGCAGTGGATTTTGGTAAAGAAATTATTCCTGATGCTATTCATGGTGGTTTAAAAGTTGCTTCTTATGCCTTTGATGGTTACTGGACCGATATAGGTACTATCAGATCCTTTTTTGAGGCAAATATCGCTCTAACGGATACTATTCCGGAATTTAATCTTTTTGATAATAAACGCATCGTATATACCAGGCCGAGACAGTTGGCGCCTACCAAAGTCTATGGTACTTTCTTAAATAGGGCTTTAATTGCCGAAGGATGTATTCTTCATGCCAAAAAAATAGACCGTTCAGTCATAGGTATTCGTTCAAGAATTGGTGAGGGTTCTGAAATAAATAATGCGATTATCATGGGGGCAGATTACTATGAATCTATTTCTGAAATAGTTGATTCAAAGGAGGGAGCCGCCATGGGTATTGGTAAAGAATGTATCATTGAAAATGCCATTATCGATAAAAACGCCCGCATTGGAAATAATGTAGTGATAAAAGGAAGTCCTCTTCTAAAAGACGAAGAGACAGATAAGTACTCCATTAAAGATGGGATTATTGTTCTGCGAAAAGGGGCTTTTATTCCCTCTGGAACGAAAATTGGCCTCGTTTAGTGAATGAATACTATCGGAATTATAGATTTAGGTAGTAATACCTTCCATTTGTTAATCGCAAAGGTGACTTCCCCTCAGGAGTTTGAAGAAGTGTATAAAGAAGCTTTTTTTGTCAAACTGGCTTCTGAGGGGATAGAAAAAATTGGAGATAAGCCCTTTCAAAAGGGTATCGAAATAATGGTTCATTTCGCAGAAAAATGTAAGGATTTGCAGGTTTCTGAGATTAAGGCTATGGGTACTGCTACCTTGAGAAGGGCTGAAAACGCGCCTTTTTTCATTCAGCAGGTGTATGAAAAAACGGGCATAAAGGTAGCTGTTATATCTGGCGATGAGGAAGCCTTGCTTATTGCCGGAGGTGTGCATCTGGCCATTCCTTTTATTGAGGAAAAGGTGCTGATAATGGATATTGGGGGAGGTAGTGTAGAATTTATTATTTCCGAAGGAGAGACTATTTATTGGTCTAAAAGTTTTCCTATAGGTATCTCAATTTTATATAATTATTTCCATAAGAAGGATCCCATTAGTGAAGAGGAAATAGTAAAATTGACACAGTTTTTAGATGAATCCCTGGTAGATTTAATGGCTATTTTGAGGGTTCATAATGTCCATCATTTAGTAGGTGCATCAGGTACTTTTGATGTGCTGGAAGATTTTTTATCAGATGTATCTATCAAAAATAAACATGCCACTACCGTTTCTGTTGATCATGTCTTTCCAGTTTTAGATGAAATTATTAAAAAAAGTTTATCTCAAAGGCTTGAATACAAAGAGATTCCCGAAACAAGAGCCGAAATGATTGTCGCAGCTATGGTATTAATAAAATTTATTTTGACAGAGGGAAAATTTAGCTCACTTACTTATTCCTCTTTTGCTATGAAGGAAGGCATTTTGAGGAAATTTATGAAAGGTTAAAGGGTTTTTTTAATTAAATTTGCGCAATAAACCATTAATTTATGTACGAATTCCACACCAACAAACCCTGGTATTTTGAAATGCAATATAAAAATGCAAAGGAGTTTGTTATTCCTTTTATTGAGGAATACTTTCGCATTGGGGAAAACATTCATGTTCTTGAAGTTGGTTGTGCGGAAGGGGGTGTGTTAAAAGCTTTTCTCGATAAAGGTTGCACGGGTGTTGGGGTTGAACTTGAGGATGGAAGGCTTAAGATGGCAAGTGAATTTTTAGAAAAGGAGGTTGCCGCGGGCACGGTCAAATTAATAAATAAGAATATTTACGATCCTTCTTTTGAAACGGAGTTTAGGAACAAGTTTGATTTGATTGTCTTAAAGGATGTTATCGAGCATATACCCAATCAGGAAAAAATTCTAATGGAGTTTCAAAAATTCCTTAAACCCGGCGGCAATATATTTTTTGGATTCCCTCCATGGCAAATGCCATTTGGAGGTCATCAGCAATTATGCAAAAGTTTCCTTTCAAAAATACCTTATTTTCATTTGCTGCCTATGGGAGCCTACAAGAAAATATTGAATTATTTTAATGAATATGTTCCTGCATTTGTAGAAATAAAAGAAACCGGTATCTCCACTACTCGTTTTGAAAGAATAGTTAGAGAAACCGGTTACGATATTAAATTAAGCACACATTTTTTATTGAATCCTATTTATAAGTTTAAGTTCGGATTAAAACCTATGAAGCAATTTGGATTTATTAAAGCCGTACCACCTATCAGGGATTTTTTGACTACGTGTGTTTATTATTTAATTGAGCTAAAAGAAGCAAAAAATTAATCTTCATCTTCCACAATTTCGTCTGCCTTCAGTTGAACTGCTTCAAAGGGTTCTTTACTAAATAGAAGGCCTTTATTATTAGCATCTACATAGATGGTATCACCGAAGGAAAAGGATCCGATCAGAATTTGCCTTGATAGTTCATTAATCACCTCTTTTTGAAGTACTCTCTTTAGAGGTCTTGCGCCGTATTGAGGATCATAGCCCAGATTGGTTAAAAAACCTTTGGCTTTTTCGCTCATTTTCAATAAAAGCCCTTGTTTAGCGAGCATTTTTTGAGTGCCTTTTAGCAATAAATCGAGTACTTTATAGATTTCGATTTTATCGAGCGGTAAGAACATAATCTGGTCATCGATTCTATTCAGGAATTCGGGCCTCATATTTTCTTTTAGCATATTCAGTACTTCCGCCTTGGTAGTTTCCAACACTTCAGTCCTGTGTTTATCGCCCATCTCGGCCAAATCCTCAAAGTTCTCTAAAATATTTTCAGACCCAATATTTGAAGTCATGATAATAATAGTGTTCTTAAAATTGGCTACTCTACCTTTATTATCGGTTAATCTGCCATCATCTAAGACCTGTAGAAGGATATTGAAGGTATCGGGATGCGCTTTTTCTATTTCGTCGAGCAAAATAATCGAGTATGGTCTTCTTCTTACGGCTTCGGTTAATTGACCGCCTTCATCATAGCCAACATAGCCTGGAGGGGCGCCCACTAGTCGGGAAACG
The DNA here is from genome assembly GCA_044352635.1 of Saprospiraceae bacterium. Taxonomy (GTDB): domain Bacteria; phylum Bacteroidota; class Bacteroidia; order Chitinophagales; family Saprospiraceae; genus BJGN01. The sequence goes on from JBILDL010000072.1 coordinate 6,974, forward strand.
GTATGTTTTTCCTGATATTCGCTCATATCAATTCTGGTCATTGCCTTTTCGTCATTGAAAAGCACTTCTGCCAGCGTTTTTGCCAGTTCCGTTTTACCCACCCCCGTTGGGCCAAGGAAAATAAAGGAGCCAATGGGTCTTTCTGCATCCTGGAGGCCAGCGCGACTTCTTCTGATAGCGTCAGCTACAGCAGCTACAGCTTCTTCTTGTCCAATTAATCTTGCACCAATTTCATCTTCAAGCCGAAGGAGTTTATCCTTTTCACTTTGGGTCATTTTATCGACGGGAATGCCTGTCCATTTTGAGACTACCTGGGCGATATCGCTTGCAGTAACTTTTTCATTCGTAAATCTACTTTCCTCGGGTAATTTGCTTAATTTCTCTTCGGCGACGCGCAACATAACCTGTTGTTCCTGCATTTCACCGTATCGAATTTTTGCTACTCTTTCATAATCACTGCTTCTTTCAGCCTTTTCCGCTTCATTTTCCATTTCCTCCAGCCTCTTTCTTATAGCCTGGATAGTATCGATAATTTCCTTTTCACTTTTCCAACCGGCGACCAGAGAATCTCTTTTTTCTCTTGCCTGGGCAATTTGTTCCTCGATATTATTTAAGAGTTTATCATTTTTTTCTCTTTTGATAACCTCTCTTTCAATTTCCAGTTGACGAACTTTCCTGTCGCACTCATCAATTTCTTCAGGAAGAGAATCCAGCTCAAGTCGAAGTTTTGCCGCCGCTTCATCAATCAAATCGATGGCTTTATCTGGTAATTGTCTGTCACTAATGTATCGGTGGGATAGTTCTACGGCAGCTACGATGGCTTCATCCATAATCTGGATTTTATGATAAACCTCGTACCTTTCCTGTAAACCCCTTAGAATACTAATACTGTCCTCGACGGAAGGCTCGTCAATTATGACGGTTTGAAAACGTCTTACTAAGGCTTTGTCCTTTTCAAAATATTTTTGATATTCATCTAAAGTGGTAGCACCTATAGTTCTTAATTCACCTCTTGCGAGTGCCGGTTTTAGAATATTAGCAGCATCCATAGCACCCTGACCGCCACCGGCACCAATCAGCGTATGAATTTCGTCAATAAACAGAATGATTTCACCATTTGCTTCGGTCACATCATCAATGACCCCTTTTA
>JBILDL010000073.1:0-8107 GCA_044352635.1 Saprospiraceae bacterium
AAATTATACTCTTTATTGTAATCATGAGGAGCATACTAAAAAGTTACCTATAACAAATAACATAGAAAATACGGTTGATTATCAAAATTTTAGTTTGCTAAATAAAGGCAGTTATCGTGTGTTTCCTTATTTTTTGACATCCCCATTAGAAGGGCAACGTCAATTGTTGAATGATCCCTCAGACATAATTGCTTCTCCTTTTGGATGGCATGATACCAACGGTACAACTGGGGCAGAATATACCATTACGAGGGGTAATAATGTTCATGCTTACTTAGATAGAGACGCGGACAATAGTCCCGACGAAAAGACCATTGAAGGGGGCTCTGGTCTTGTTTTTGATTTTCCATTTGATATCACAAAAACACCTGACAACTATCAGGATGCTGCGGTGACTCAGCTATTTTACATGAATAATTTCATGCATGACTTTACCTATAGATATGGTTTTAATGAGGAGGCAGGAAATTTCCAACAAAATTTATACGGAAAATCTGGTAAAGCTGGAGATGCAGTAAAAGCAGAAGGTCAAGATGCCAGTGGATTTAATAATGCCAATTTTTCAACGCCGCCTGATGGTGCGAGTGGAAGAATGCAAATGTATTTATGGATGCCCGGTGAGGGAAAAGTGCTTACAGTGAATATGCCAGCGAATTTAGCTGCCACCTACAATGTTGGTCTGGCTACTTTCGGCCCCATTATAAGTAGTAATCCTATCTCTGGTATTTTAATTGTTGCGCAGGACTCTGTTTCATCTGCATTGGCCTGTGGAACATTGACTAATGCTGCGGCTATCAGAGGAAAAATATTGGTTGTTGATCGAGGTACCTGTAAGTTTAAAGAAAAGGTAATTAAAGCTGAAGAAGCTGGAGCACTCGCTGTTATTGTGGTTAATACGTCGAATGATATCATAACAATGGGTAGTGATGGTACCGCACCCTTACCCAAGATTCCTGTGGTGATGTTAACCTCTTCAAATGGAAATGCAATAAAAAATGCTTTGAAATTGGGACAAACTGTTAGGGTTACCCTTCAAGCTAATGCCAATGATATAGTCATAAGAGATGCTAATTTTGATAATGGTATCGTGGCTCATGAGTATGGGCATGGTATTTCTAACAGACTAACAGGTGGTCCATCTTATACCAGTTGCCTTAATAATGACGAACAAATGGGGGAGGGCTGGAGTGATTTTTTTACCTTAATCACGGCAACTAAACCAGGGGATAATGGGAAAAAAGGCATTCCCATCGGTGATTATTCTGATAATAATGCAAAGGGAATTAGAAGGCAAACCTATTCTACTGATTTTTCAATAAATAATCAAACCTATGATGACGTCATTGGAACAACGGCACCGCATCCGTTAGGGGAAGTTTGGGCTTCTACTCTTTGGGATTTATATTGGAAAATGGCAGATAAATATGGCTTCGACCCCGATATTGTTAATGGAAAAGGGGGGAATAATAAAGCGATCCAGCTGGTTATGGATGGTATGAAGTTGCAGAATTGTAATCCTGGCTTTTTAGATGGTCGGGATGCTATTTTTGCCGCTGATATCATCAATAACAAAGGTGAAAATGAGTGTTTACTTTGGGAGGTTTTTGCCAGAAGGGGGCTTGGCCATAATGCTAAACAAGGGTCTTCAACCAATAGGAATGACAATAATCAAAATTTTGACCTGCTTCCTAGTTGTCTTAAAACATTGAAAATTGAAAAGGAAATTTCACCAAAATTGGTTCAGCCAGGGGATACTGTTACAGTTAAAATAACCCTGGTTAACCATCAGTTGAAAGCAGCAAATAATCTTAAATTTAAAGATTTTATTCCTCAAGGTTGTACCTATATTCCTGGCAGTCTTCAAGGGGGGAGAAGTGTTATCTTACAAGGTGATGTGCTGACTTTTTCAACATCCGACCTGAATATTAATGAATCATTAGTCGTTTTTTATAAAATGACAACGAATAACGCAAGGTTTTCAAAAAGATTATTCTTAGATGAACTGGAAGGTGGCGAAGGAAATTGGTTGACTGAGGCTACCACCGGAAGTAAGGATTTATGGACATTAAAGACAGGTAATGCAGTAAGCGGTCAGTTTAGCTGGGCTATTGCAAATGGTAAGGATGCTACAGATGCTAAACTTAGATTAAAAAACCAACCTGTTATCCAGGGTACATCAAATCCGATGCTAACATTTTATCACCAGTACGATATAGATCCGGGAAAGGATGGTGGATTTTTGGAGTACTCAATAAATGAGGGTACAACGTGGGTGCCTATGCCCGATTCTTTGTTTGTAAGAAAGGGTTATGACGGGCGATTAAATCCAAGAACCGTTGGTTTTACAACGAGGGCATTCTGGGGAGAATCAGATCAATTTCAATCTACAGTGGTTAAGCTCACCCCATTTAAAAATGAAAAATTAAATCTACGCTGGCGTTTTGTTCAATCCATTGAGGGTACTGAGGAACCACAAGTTTATGAAGGCTGGAAGCTAGACGATATTCAGTTTATGGATGCAAATTGGATAGATGCAACGGTATGTGCAACGGCTTCTGATGGTGCAACTGCCTGTGGAACAGCTATTTTAGGGGGTGCACTAGTGCAAACAGGTATTCAAACTTCTTTAGCTGCCGTGGATGAGTCCTCATTTGATGTGACCGCTCATCCTAATCCTGGGATGGATGAAATATTTTTAAATGTTAAAGGCGATAGACCTGGCTTGGTTTATTGTACTATCACCCAGATTTCAGGACAAATAATGCAGGAAACAAAATGGGATTACCCCGGAGACAATCAACAAATTACTTTATCAACGGGAAATTTAATACCGGGGGTTTATTTTATCGAACTAAAGTCAGAAAATGTTAAAAAGGTCATTCGCTGGGTGAAATTGTAAAATGATTTTTAGCCACTTATTTCGATGAAGGCGCGATCTACGGGTCCCTTCAAAGGAGGGGAAATTTTTGAAATGCGAACTTTCACTTCAATACCTTTATCTTGATATTGAAAGTGTATACGACGATGTATATTAATAGCCGCAGTTTCTAAAAGTTTTACTGGTTTTTTCATCTCCAATCGGCAAAGATGATAAATCGTCTCATAATTTAAGGTGCTGCCCAAATCATCATTACCATCTAAAGCAATGTCTTTAGTATCAACATATACATCGACATGAATTTCATTTCCAATAATTTGTTCCTCTTCGTAATAACCAATTTTAGCCCAAAAATGCATACCTTCCAGTGCAATAATCATACTTTTTATTGTAAATATAATTTTTTTAATTTAATTGTATTTTTCAACAAAAAACAGAAATGGAGAAACTACTAATAAAGAGAGTAACAGAGGACTGGGAAATAGAGGGAATAAAAGCCCTGGAAGAGGAAAACAATCTGGCTAATATTTCTAAGGAAGAAAGTGCAAAGGAAGGCTTTGTGACAGCTTCCTATTCCATTGATTTGTTAAGAAGGATGAACGAGATACAACCTTCTATCATTGCACTTCATGGAAATAAGGTAGTCGGTTACGCTTTGGTTACCGATAAAGAGCTTTATGGTCAGCACTCTTTATTAGATAGTTTGTTTGATGCTCTGGCTGACATGAATTATCAGGGGGAAAAGTTAGGGGAATCAAATGTGGTTCTTGTTGGACAGCTTTGTGTTGCTAAACCATTTAGAGGGCAGGGTTTGGTACCAAAAATGTATAATTTATTTAAAGAGTGTTTGATAAATCAATATGATTATTGTGTTACCGATATTTCAGAGGCAAATCCGAGATCCATTCGCGCGCACGAAAAATGTGGCTTTAAAATAATAGATACACTGGAATACGAAGGCGTTAAATGGCATATAGTCATTTGGGATTGGATAAATAATTCTAAATAAGGTGACTTTGAACGATTATAATCGTATAATGTTTAAGTATTTTAGGAAAGTAAGTTTTAACTTTGGCGTCTAATTAATTACAAATGAATTCTTCAACTGCAGACATAGAAAAAGATCTTTTTATATCAAATAAAGTGGATCTCTTTGGTGGACATGATTATTATAAGATAGACGATTTATTAGATGAAGAACATAAGATGGCTAGGGACGCTGTCAGAGATTGGGTGAAAAAGGAGGTGAGTCCAATCATTGAAGGTTACGCCCAAGCTGCCAAATGTCCCGTACATCTATTCAAAGGTTTGGCTAATGTAGGTGCTTTTGGCCCTACTATTCCTGCAGAATACGGTGGTGGAGGTATGGATGAAATATCCTACGGGTTAATAATGCAGGAGCTCGAGCGAGGAGATTCTGGTATTCGTTCCATGGCCTCTGTTCAGGGTTCTTTAGTAATGTACCCAATATATAAGTTTGGGTCGGAGGAGCAAAGAAGAAAATATTTGCCGGGATTAGGTTCAGGTGATTTAATAGGTTGTTTTGGGTTAACAGAACCTGACCATGGATCAAATCCTTCAGGTATGTTGACTAAAATGGTTGAAGATGGCGATGATGTGATATTGAATGGGTCTAAGATGTGGATTACTAATTCACCTCTTGCAGATATCGCTGTAGTGTGGGCAAAAGATGAAAAGGGAATAATAAAGGGTATTATTGTAGAAAAGGGAATGCCTGGTTTTTCAGCTCCTGAGATAAAGGGGAAATGGTCGCTTAGAGCTTCCATTACAGGGGAATTAGTATTTGAAAATGTAAGGGTTCCAAAAGCAAATATTTTGCCCAATGTTCAAGGTTTAAAAGGTCCCCTTTCGTGTTTGTCAAAAGCAAGGTATGGTATCGCATGGGGTGCTATTGGTGCCGCTTTAGATTGTTATGACTCAGCCTTGCGATATAGTATAGAAAGAGAACAATTTGGAAGACCTATAGGAGGTTTTCAGCTTACTCAAAAGAAATTAGCAGAAATGATTACCGAAATCACAAAAGCTCAATTATTAGCCTGGAGGTTGGGAACGCTAGCGAATAAAGGGGAAGCCTCACCTGCCCAGATTTCAATGGCTAAGAGAAATAATGTTAATATGGCTATTGAAATTGCCAGGGAAGCCAGGCAAATACACGGTGGAATGGGTATTACTTCGGAATATTCTATCATGCGTCATATTATGAATCTGGAATCTGTCATTACTTATGAGGGAACACACGATATTCATTTGCTAATAACAGGCATGGATATCACAGGAATAAATGCTTTCCAATAATTGTGTCAGCTTCTTCGTTTTAGTCTCTTTATGCTTATCATTCTAATTTGAAATTTCAGGAAATGAGTAAATTTTTGGTGTTTAATTGCCTCTACTTATTATTTGTGCCATTAGGTTTGATGAGCCAGGAATCAGCCGAGGTTATTCAACTTATTAATCCTTCCTTTGAAGATATGCCCAGGCACTCTAAAGCACCTCGAGCCTGGTCAGATTGTGGATTTAAAGGTGAATCAGCTCCGGATATTCAACCCAGTGGTATTTTTAGCGTGACAAAGCCTGCTTCAAATGGTAATACTTATCTTGGTTTGGTGGTTAGAGATAATGATACCTGGGAATCAGTGGGGCAGGAATTATCAAAACCGCTGGAAAAAGGAAAATGTTATTCTTTTTCCATCGCGCTGTGTCGTTCGGAATTGTATGTGTCCATTAGTCGACTGTCCGATCAAACAGCAAACTATACAACCCCAGCTAAACTTCGCATTTATGGTGGAAATTCTTTTTGTGAAAGAAAAGAATTATTAGCGGAATCTCCATTGATCGCGAATACACGCTGGCAAGATTATAATTTTAAATTGGAACCTTCTAAAAATTATACTTTTCTCATTCTTGAAGCTTATTACAAAACGCCTACCCTTGTTCCGTATAATGGAAATTTATTAGTGGATAATTTCTCTGATATTAAAGTTAGCGTTTGTAAGGAGAGTTCTGTTCAGGATAATCTGGCTCAAGCTGAAAAGAAACCAGAAATGGTAGTGGTTAAGGCTGAAACAATTAGAGTAGATATCAAAGATTCCAATGCAGTAAAACCTAAGGAATCGTCACAAAGCCCTCCTGTAACAACAGTTCCAAAAGATATTATTGAAAATGCATCCATTAGTAATCTTAAAAGAACAGATTTAAAAAAGGGACAGACATTGCGGATTGATAAGATTTTTTTTGAAATGGATAAATCCATTTTCACCAAGGAATCCTATCAGTTTTTAAATGATCTTGTAGATTTTATGAGGGAGAATCCTGATATTTCTATTGAAGTTGGAGGTCATTCAAATGGGTTATGTACGGATGAATATTGTATTAAAATATCAACGGACAGAGCAAAAGCAGTGGTTGACTATTTAGTTAGCAAAAGTATAAGTCGTTCCAGGCTTACGTACAAAGGGTACGGTAAGAAATCTCCTTTAGCATCTAATGAAACCGTAGAAGGCAGAAGAAAAAATCAAAGGGTTGAACTAAAAATCATTTCATTCAACGACAATTAAATGTTAATGTTTCAGTCTGACCATGATGCCCCTGGCGGCACAATTTCCCTAATACCCCATTTTGCCCTTGGCGGCAAAAATCCCCTAATATCCCATGAAGGCCCTGCGGCAAAAATGCTATAAACGTGTGACCCCTCTGGGGTCATTTTTATTTTACTGAACCCTTTGGGTTCACCTGTCTAAACCCTAACTTGATAAAAAACCTTCATAAAAGATTATAGAGCAAAAAACACACAAAGGTCATTATTTTGCTGAATATCATGCTAAAAGGGAAGTCCCTTAGTTCAAACTCCCAAAAAATGAGTTAATAAGTCGAAAAATGCGCTAAAATAGCTCCAAAACTTTAGTAAATAAATATTCTAATCATTAATTGTCAGGCCTAATTGTTGAAAATCGGTCCAAAAATCAGGATATGATTTAATGACTACCATGGGTTCTTCAATTTCAATGGGCATCAAAAGGGCTAAAGGAGCAAAAGCCATAGCCATTCTGTGGTCTTCATAGGTTTTGAAAACTGGTGTATCTGAGGATTCAAATTTACCAGAAACCTCAAACACCTCTTTACCAGTGGTGGAATCAGTTGAAAAAAGGGAAATATGACATCCACCTTTACTAATTTCATTTTCCAGCGCCTGAATTCGATCAGTTTCCTTAATTCTTAGTGTTTCAAGCCCGCTAAAATATCCTTTTGTACCCAAAGCTGCGCAGACTACCGCCAGTGTTTGTGCTAAGTCCGGGCATAAAATAAAATCATAATGGAAGGTATCGGGGATTAGCGTTTGATTTTTTATTAGTCTAATGCCACGCGCTGTAAAATGAGTTTTTACGCCGAAGGATTCAAAGATATTTACGAGAGCGGAATCACCTTGAAGACTATTTTCAAATAAACCATTCAAGGAAATATCAGCTTGTTCACTCAGTGCGGCGAGTGAATAATAATAAGAGGCGGCCGACCAATCAGCTTCCACAATAAAAGGTTTAGCCTGATAAGCCTGTTCAGAGATAATAATGACCTGATTTTCCCAGGTATGAGAAACGCCAAAATATTGCATGAGCCCCAACGTCATTTCAATATAGGGTCTTGAAACAATTTTACCAGTCAGCTCTAAAGAAAGTCCACCCGGAAGAATAGGAGCAATTAACAAAAGAGCGGAAATATATTGGCTACTGGTATTTGCGGGAATGGCTAGTAGTTTATCACCAGACATAGTCCCTGAATTAATTTTCAGAGGTGGAAATCCTTCGTTTTCTAAATAAGAGATAGTTGCCCCCAATTTCCGACAGGCGTCAACAAGGACCTTAATAGGTCTTTTTTTCATTCTTTCGGAGCCTGTTAATATTCTATTTCCGCCGGATAACGCAAGATAAGCCGTCAGGAATCTAAAAGTTGTACCCGCAGGACCGGCATCCAGCACCTCATCGTTACTTTTTAGCAAATTCGCCAGTAACTCTGTATCATTTGCATTGGCTAAAGCATCGATTGTAAAATCTGTATTGCATAAAGCCTGTATAATAAGCACTCTATTACTAATACTTTTTGAACCTGCCAGCGTTACCTCGCCTTTTAGGATATTTGAAGAAAAGTGTAACTTATAATTCATATTGAAGAGCTATCAGACCAAATAAATTGAATATCCTGAACAATATCGGGGTG
>JBILDL010000074.1:0-8069 GCA_044352635.1 Saprospiraceae bacterium
AATTCATTAACAACCCACTAAATTGCCCCGTAACGCGAACTATGAGTATCATTGGGGGTAAATGGAAGCCAATCATATTAAACTGTATTGGGGATAGAACCATTCGATTTGGTAAGCTAAAACAAATCATTCCTTCTATTTCAAACAAAGTATTGGCCGGGGAATTAAAAGAATTAGAGCAATATGGATTAGTTTATAGAATTGAATTTACTGAAATGCCACCAAGAGTAGAATACTCTTTAACAAACGCTGGTAAATCGTTACTACCTTTATTACACGAACTTGCGGATTGGGGAAATACGCACATTGCTAAAAAGATAATAGAAGAATTTGGTTGATTTGCTAAAAAGATGCAACGGCTAAAACTATCAGTTGGACATATAAAAAGGTATCAGTTCGAGGAGGACTTGTCTGAAAAAATATTATTTTTTCCTCTTTTCATTATGACCAAATCTCTTTTTTTTAGTTTTAAAAAACAACTAATGATTATATTCTGTATCATTGACCTCTTCTAACCAAACAGCATTTCCTTTGTTATTATTTGTAACTGCAACTTGGACAAAATAACTGTCTGGACTTGCTCCATGCCAATGATGAACATTGGGGGGACATTTAATTACATCCCCCTTTCGAAGTATTTTTTTAGATTGACCTTTCTCTTGATAATAACCCACACCATGTGTTACCATCAATATTTGACCCGCAGGATGAAAATGCCATTTTGTTCTTGCACCAGGTTCGAAAGTCACATTCCCAATGGCAGTAGGATTCAGACTGTCGGCAGCAATAAGCATTTGCAAATAAACGGTTCCTGTAAAATTGTTATTCGTTATTTTATCTCCTTTAGGAAAAATAAAGGTAGATTCCTTTCCTGATCTTTGAGGTAATTTATTTTGTGTTTGACACGAAAGGACTATTTGACCCATTACCAATACAACGATTGTTTTAAATAAACTATTCATATTAGAGTTTAGAGATTAAGTTGATAAAAATCTTTCAATTTATTTACAGCTTGAGACTCATATTCTGGTTTCCAATAGGTTTGAATATGTGTTGCACCATCAATTTGAAAAAGCTCTTTATTTTTGGAATGAGTAGCTTTCTTAAAAGCATCAGCCGTCATAGTAATCAAAATAACTCCTTGTCTGGCAAAGTTTACTCCTGAGAATTCAGGCTGAGAACCACTGCCAAATACAAATGCACCTCCATGAATCCATACCATTACGGGCAATTTTGCCCCTGGTTTAGTTCCCGCTGGCAGCCAGATATTAAGATACAAACCATCTTCTGATGATTCTTCAGCAATAGTACCCGGAGCAGCTCCCCATCCTGCCTGAGCACAATTAGGTCCAAATTGATTGGCATCACGAACGCCTGACCATGATTTTACAGGTTGAGGCGGACGCCAGCGGAATTCACCAACAGGTGGAGCAGCATAAGGAATACTTTTAAAAATGGCAACATCATTTTCAATTATACCGCGTACTAATCCTGAATTTGTTTTAACAACAGGTGTTTTTGTTTCAGAAACGGAAGCTGTATTATTTTCCTGCGCGTTTAAATTACAACTAATACATAATATTAAAAAAAGGGTTATTTTTCAAATGTTATTTTTTTAATTAGTAGCTGTCATTATTTTAGTAAATGACAAAGATCCTAATTTCCAAATTTCATTCTCTTTAACATAAACTTCGGTTACAATAAAAGGGTTAGTCACTTCGTTACCACCGACTACAGCTAACAAAGTGATTTTATTTAAGAGTATCGCTGTGTTTCCTATAATATTTACCGAGACTTCATGAATATCAGCTTTCTTATAGTGGATTCCACCGCTTTGTATGATGTTAATTTCTTGTTTTTTCCCCCAACTGCCTCCCATGTGGACAAAAACAGATTTGTCGTCAAATAAAGGGGTTAATTGTTCAACATTTTTGTCGGCCATCCATTGCCATTTTTGTTTTGAAAGTTGAATTACTTCCTGTTCAATGGGAGTGTGAGTAGAAACAATAGCTGTTTTACTTTCTTGTGCAAAAGAAAACTGTAAATTGGCTGTGGCAATAAGAATAAAAATTATTTTTTTCATTTGTATTATTGAAGGATTTAAAAATTTTGAAATTTCAATGGCAAAATTGAATTATTATTTTAATGAATAGAGTATATGAATTACGGAATATTGTACCACTTTCACTGATGTTGAAATAGAAAGGGTGAAACAAAGATATTAATGTACAAATTTGGATGCAGTAAATAAAAAACCAATGGAAAACCGATATCATTTCAACAATATATTTGATTTTAATGAGTTGAACGATCACAAAACACTTCATCCTTTAATCAGTGTGATTGATTTTTCTAAAGCCCAGCCACGTCCATGGGGAGGGCAACAATCAGTGAAAATTCATTATGGTTTTTATTGCATTATTCTAAAAGAGGTGAAATGCGGTGATTTAAAATACGGTCGTAATTACTACGATTACCAGGAAGGTACTTTAACCTTTGTCTCACCGGGGCAGATCATTGAAATCGAGAATATGGAACCTAACTATCAGCCTAAAGGGCATGGATTAGCTTTTCATTCTGATTTATTACACGGAACCTCGCTGGGAAAGCATATTCAAGAGTATAATTTTTTCAGCTATCATTCTAATGAGGCATTGCATTTATCTGAAAAAGAAAGAAGTATTGTTCTGGATTGTCTTCAAAAGATTCAATATGAACTGGAATCGACTATTGATAAGCACAGCAAAAAGTTGATAGTGTCTAATATTGAAATGTTATTGAACTATTGCATTCGTTTTTACGACCGTCAATTTATTACCCGTGAAAATATCAACAGGGGAATTTTAGAAAAATTTGAATCCCTTTTGAATGGGTATTTTGTTTCACAACAATCTCAAAGTAACGGACTTCCTTCAGTGGCTTATTGTGCTGAAAAACTTAATTTATCTGCTAATTATTTCGGTGATATTATTAAGAAAGAAACAGGAAAAACAGCTCAGGAATATATTCAAAATAAAATAATTGATGTAGCCAAAAACAAGATATTTGAGGATGAAAGAACCATTAATGAAATTGCTTTTGAACTCGGATTTAAATACCCGCAACATTTTAGACGATTTTTCAAACAAAAAGTGGGTGTTACACCCAATAAATATAGATCATCAAATTAAGGTATCTTTGATCTAGATGAAGGGATTGAATTCCGCTTCTTTATTCTGAATTCGGTGGACCATTTCACAATTCTTCGTCACAACCCTAGCTTTAGCCTACAAAAGGGGCGGAAGCAAAAAAAGAATAAAAATAATCTAACTTTGTTTGACTAAAAATAATAAAATGGAGAATATAATAAATCAACACCCGGATGTAAGAATAGAGCTCGATTATTTTAAACGAATGAACGAGCATTATACTTTGCAAGCTGGTAATTCTTCAAATTTAGTAAAAAATCAGCCAGACAACATTCTATACATGGCTATGTCGGCATCATTGGCTATGGACTATACGGAAGACGGTTTTTTCGAAGAATTTGTAATCTGTGACAAAAGCATATCTGGAATGCCAGAATTTCAAATAGATGCTTATGCGCTGATTGACACTGACAAGACTGCAGAAAAACACCTTCATTTGTTTCAATTCAAAATTCATCAAGATGGAGATAAAGCTATTTCTCCTAAGGAATTAGACACTTTTGCGACCACAATGAACAATATTTTTGTGCACCCGGAATTGATGGATGAGGATGACTTAAAAAATCCGGTTTTAAAAAGTATTTACGACAAAGTGCAACATTTTTTGAACGGCAGACGAGGAAGAAAAGTAATGATTAACTGCCACTTTATCAATAATGCACAAGGTATAACTAATAGTAACAAAGCTGCCATTGAAGCAGTGTCAAATCGTTTTTTAACGGATAAACAACATCATAATTTTAAAATTCAGGCTTATGGCCTAAGGGATATTTTAGACTTAGCTAAGTTTGGTAAAATTGCTGTAGATAATGAAGTTTTAGAATTTGAAATTGATGGTAGCCAAGCATATAGATTTGAAGACAATGCTGCTAAAAGTGGCATAGGTTTGCCAAAAAAAGTATTTGTTGGAATTTGTAATGTAAATGAATTTATCAACCTTCAAAACAAATATCATCACAATCAATTATATGCTGAAAATATTCGACTTTATTTAGGAGACAGGGCTTCTGTTAATAAAGATATTATAGGTACCATAAGCTCCGAAGAAAGTATTTGGTTCCCATATATGAACAATGGGATTAGTATTATTTGTGAGAAATTTGAAATTGGTAATATGAAAAATGGTAAAAAATTGCCTATCGAGCTTTATGATATGCAAATAATTAATGGTTGTCAAACGGTCAATGCATTATATAGTGCAAAATATAATGAACAAACTAAAGATAATTTTAGAGCCTCTAACGTATTAGTAAAAATCTATCAAATAGGTTCAGATCAGGCAGATTTTAAGATGAATGTAATAAAAGCTACGAATAACCAAAATGCTATAAAGACTTATTCGTTATTGGCTAATGATCCCATTCAAATAGCCATTGGTGAAAAAATGAAAATGTTTGATTATGTATATGATCGAAAAGGGGAATCAAAGAATATGGCTACCAATAAAATAGTATCGATGCCAAATGCTGCTTTGGCATACAGAGCAGTTTATTGGTTTGCCGCCCAAGCCCTTCGTTCAAGAATGGGGCACAGCAGGGTTTTTCAAAAAAATGAATACGATAAACTTTATTTAAATGATAATATTGATGATTCATCGTATGTAAATGATATTTCTGTAAAACTTTTAATTTCTACCATAATAATTGATACTATCAGAACTCAAATACAATCCACTGCCAGTAATTATTTATTAAATTTGCCAATATTTAAGAAAAGTAGCTATTACCTGTCAGGACTTTTTTATGCTTTATATAAAGAGCAAGTTGATAATAAAATACAGGAAATGAAAGATTTAATTGAGGAGAATAATATCCCCAAAATCAAAGGAATTGATCCAATAAAAACATTTGAGGATTTTATTATCAGAGAATTTCCCGAAATAGTCAGTAGTTTTACAGAATTTTATAATAGTTATCCCGAGGATAAAACGGATGTAGATAACTTACTAAAGAGTTCAAAGTTTTCTGAAGCATTTGAATCTAAAGTCGAAAAAATCACAAATAGAACAGTAAAAAATTTAATCAGATTTAATGAATACAATAGCTAACAATATAAAGCCACGCTATCGCTTCCTGAACCGCTTCATTATATCCATCAGGTATTTGGGCTCATTTTCAAAGAAATATATAAAGGAATGAAGAATGTCAAGTGAAGAGACAAAAAGTTCATCCCAGCAAGTATGAAAACAACTAAAGGGTTTTAATGATGTTTTTTAAATTATTAAACTAACTTTGAAAACGTATTCGTTTGTCCAAGTACATATTTTATAATTTCTTAAAATTATTAGGGAGTAACTCGGAGAGTTTATTGACGGGATGGTTTCCAATCCGGTTTAGGGTATTTGTCATCCACGCGTAGGGATTATCGTTGTCTAGAGATTTAATGTAGTTGTTTATTTTGTCAAGATATAAATGTCATTGTTGGTCTTTGTGAGTCGTTGAACAGCCGTTTACATGCTTAAACCCGAAACAATCTTTCGCATATTCACTCATTTTGGTATGTATTAGATAAGGATCACATCGTTTTTTTTCTAAACACAGATGAACTGTTTATTTCATAAATCATTAAATGGACTTTTAATCTGCCGGATGTGGATACTCTTGGCACAAAAATGAGGGTATATTTCATCAGTCTTATTGCTACTATTTCCTAATAATTTTATGCCACTCCTAACCGGTTCCGTTCAACCGGAGTTTCATGGCTTGGCCTCCAGCCACCACGAAAAGCTGGCTGTTACCTGCTGGATTTATTTTAATGTATGGCAACGGTTATTCTTTGATTACTTTTTTGGTTAATACTCTTTTTTTGTCTTTGAAAAATATAATAAAATAAATCCCTTTTTCTAAATTTAATAAGCTAAGTGAATTATTTTCAGATGTATTGACGGTTGAAACTACTTGCCCCTTTGAATTATAAATTATAATTTCATCTGATATAATATTTTTATTCCAATAAAGTATAGAAGATGTTGGGTTTGGGAAAATTAATGTTTCAACGTTTTCAGAATTATCTTCAATAGAAGATATGGTACCCATTCGTGTAATATCTACTTCAATCCCATGAAAAATATCATCAATGTTATCTGTATTTACCAACATAAAATCAGAACCTAAAACACCATTTTGCTTAATTATTGGATTGTGTACTGTTACATTAGTTGTTTTCCACTGATTGTCACCAATACCAGTGATATTTAAGGCAGTCTGCAAGCCAGATGAATTATAATATTTTAGTGCCCAGGTCGAATTTGTATTTTTATCGAGCCACGTAATTTTAAATGTTAAACTGTCTGGATCAGAAAGGGTAAACACATCGGGATGGAATTTAAAATACATTGTGTTTTTCCCACTACTTTTTTCAAAAGAACGTGCAAAACGGTCGTACTTTGATGAGCTTGTATTAATAACGCCTCTTACTCTGAAAAGACCAATTGATGTTACATCTGGATTTATTTGAGTTATCCATCTTTCGTAATTCCCTTCTTGAATATTCCAACCGGCATCATTATAACCTTTTTGCTGATCCCGTTGATAAACTTGTCCTTGAGTAGCTGAATTCACATCATCCATTTGTGCACCACGGCTTGCATAAGCATTGCAAATGGCAAGATATCGAGACTGATTTTGCTTAATGGCTTGACCGAAAATATTTTCTGGAAATTTAATAGTGTTTTGAGAATTTAATCCTTCATGAAAAATGGAATATGCTGCATCTGCAGTATTAGGATATACTTGTTTGGAATATTTATTAAACATCTTAAAAATGTCGTGTAATTCTGGTTTTGATTGAGCTTCTTGCAATGCACTTTGGGTAACAAGCCAAACCGAAAGACCAGTATTAAGACCACTTAATACACCCCAATAAAAGCCTAAAGGAATGTTAATTTGGTACAATGGTTTAGTCCACGTTTGATCCATTTCAGCAGCAGAAAATAAATGTAATCCTTGAGGATTAACGAGATATGGAGTCCAGGTATCTTTGAAATCCAACTCGTCAGAGAGATGATGCCCCCTTGCATAAGCTCCACCTTTTGTTCCAAATCCATAGGTAACATTGCTTGACACCCATTTCCATTCTGAAGGTTGGTCTAATGGATCGATATTATTAAATAGAAGCCCAATTTGGGTCTTACTATTACCCGTGTTAAATGTTAGTCTAAATTTTTCAAATACTTCTAAACGGAAAGTACTCCATTGATTTTCAGAAATAGTATAAGAGGAATTAAGAGGTTTTCCCTTATATGCAACTTCATCACCTGTGCATCCAGTTTTTACTTGAATATATGCAATATGATTAAATAAATTTGCCGGTAGTGATCGTAAGAAATTACCGAAACTTTCTATCATATTGAAATAATACCTTTTAAAATCGTCATCCAAATAATAAGGATATTGTAACCAATTTGGATGTTGTGTATCATTGGTAAGTACACTAGGGACACCATTAGCGTAAATCCAGGCTGGGGCATCGGGACCAACTCCTACACTTATGTTAACCATTTGATTGTTATTGTAAGCTGCTTGTAATATAGTTTGAATTTCAGACCAATTGTATTGATTTGAGTTATTTGGTTGCACATCTTCCCAGTTTACATCGGCACTTTTGCCTTTTAAATAGTTGTAATCACGATTAACGGAAATGTCATAGGCATTCGATCTATCCCAAACACCATAGGAATTAACTGGTAAAATGGTCGTTTGAGCATTTACAGAAAGTGTCCAGATTGAAAATGTAATTAGCCCTAATAAATAGTTTTTAACTTGTTTTTTCATTTAGATTTAATTTTTTGTCAACCTATTTCAAAGATTGTTAGCTCTTAAACTTGCAGGTAATGTTTCGCAGATTGCAGAAGTGGCGCGCTTTTCATCACAAAAGTTAATT
>JBILDL010000075.1:0-7945 GCA_044352635.1 Saprospiraceae bacterium
ATTTAAAAAAAATTCATAAGATGTTGGATACTAACCAAATTTGTCTAAAAGTCTTTCCACCTTTTTAACTGGTTTATCCTCTGGTTTGGATTTATTTATTATTTTAATAAATTGGGGATCAACGTGCATCCGCATAGAAAAGCCCATTTGTTCTAGCTCAATCACCACATTTTTATCGTTATGATGATCTACTAATTTCCCTTTCAAGCCATAAAGGCTACCGAAGCAAATCTCGATATCGTCACCGATTTCAGGTTTCAGTGCAACAGCTTCGATTTCAATTTTTTGACCAGTAATAGCCTTTAAGATACTAATTTCTCTTTCCGGAATAGCGAGTAATTCGTGGCTGAACTTTACAAATTTCACAACATCCTGTGTAGATGCTACAGCAAAGTATTCCGATTGGACAATTTTAACAAAAACGTAACAACTGATGAGAGGTAATTGAATTATTTTAATTTTCCGGGTATATACCCTTTTGTGAGTACTCAATGGTAAATAGGCTTCCACCCCCTTTTCCGTCAACTGTTTGAGCACCATTTTTTCCCTCTTAAATCGAGTATAGATAGCGAACCATTTTTTCTCTACATTATCAAGGTGCAAATTATGGTACGTTGGTTTTTCTAAGACAACCAAATCATTATTAGATGATACATCAACTTCTTCCATTCGCTATTTTTATAATTCAATTAAAGTAACTATACCATTTTCCATACTATACTTCTCCCCTGATTCTGGGCAGACAGCCTGTCCTTCAGCTGAAAAAACAAGTTTATGCCCCATTCGGCTCATAAAATACTTTACTTTGGCCGGGTTTCCTATAACCAGCGCAAAGTCAGGGACCTCTTTAGTAACCACGGCTCCTGCGCCAATAAATGCATATTTGCCAATTTTATTACCACACACGAGCGTCGTATTTGCACCTATACTTGCCCCTTTTCCTATGATGGTCTGTTTATAATCAGCTTTCCTGTTTACGGCACTCCGGGGATTAATCACATTGGTAAAAACAGCGGAAGGGCCTAAAAACACATCATCTTCGCAAATAACGCCCGTGTAAAGGGAAACATTATTCTGGATCTTAACATTATTACCAAGGATTACCCCGTTGGCTATAAATACATTTTGGCCTAAATTACATTGCTGACCTAATATAGCACCCGACATAACATGGGTAAAGTGCCAGATTTTTGTACCTGCACCAATGACAGCGCCTTCGTCAACTATAGCAGAGGGGTGTATAAAAATATCTTCCATTTATTTAAAAAATTGACTAACCGTATTCGTAATATAAGCTATTTGTTCCTCACTCATTTCTGTGTGGATAGGCAAAGATAACACAGACTTACATAATTTATCAGTAACAGGAAGAAATTGAACGTTAGCCTCCTGTTTAAAGGCCTCCTGTTCGTAAAGTGGCAATGGATAATAGATGATAGAGGGAATACCCTTTTCCTTCAGGAAAGATTGCAATTCATCTCGTTTACCGTTATTTATTTTTAGTGTATATTGATGAAAAACATGACTTGAAAAAGTCACTCTGAAGGGAATTTGGATTTGCTCAATGTATTTGAACGCTGCGTCATACGCATCGGCCACCGCTATTCTTTCTGCTGCAAATTGATCTAAATATTTCAATTTCACGTTTAGAATAGCCGCCTGAATAGAATCTAACCTTGAGTTAACCCCCACCATGTCATGATAGTAACGTTTAGTCTGGCCATGGTTGGCAATTTTATGCAGTATCATTCCAAGATTTTCATCTTGTGTATATAGTGCACCGCCATCGCCATAAGCTCCCAGGTTTTTTGATGGATAAAAACTGGTGGAACCGATATGCCCTACCGTACCTGATTTAACTTTTACACCGCTTTGCATCAAATAATCTGCGCCTATAGCTTGGGCATTATCCTCAATCATGAATAAGCCCCTTTCGTCACATAATTTCCTAATTCCTTCCAAATCAGCACATTGACCATAAAGATTCACAGGAACTACGGCTCGGGTTTTATCTGTTATTGCGCTTTCAATGATTTCTGGCGTAATATTAAACGAATCGACATCGACATCGACCATCACAGGTTTCAGGTTCAATAGAGCAATTACCTCTGCAGTGGCAACATAGGTAAATGCGGGTACAATCACCTCATCGCCAGGTTTAAGCCCCAGAGCCATCATGGCGATTTGAAGAGCATCGGTACCATTAGCACAGGGAATCACCCTCTTCGCACCCAGGTATTTCTCCAGATTATTCTTAAATAAGGTTACCTGAGGTCCGTTGATATAAGAAGTTTCGGTTAAAACCTCCATAATTCCCTCATCCACTTGCGATTTAATTCTTAGGTATTGACCTTTAAGATCAACCATTTGTATAGCTTCCATATCCCATTTTAAATCATAAAATATCTAATGCTTTTGATGCAATCGTTTTACCAATAGCCAAAGAGGCAGTAGCAGCCGGCGAAGGCGCATTACACACATTGACTATTTGGTTATCGGCAAATATAAGAAAATCATCACTCATATTTCCAAGATTATCGGTTGCCATCGCTCTGACACCCGCGCCACCACGAACTAAATCCTCCTCATTAATTTCGGGAATCAGGTGACGAAGCGCTTTCACAAAAGCGGCGGAGGAGAAGGATCTGTGTAATTCTCCCAAACCGTGCTGCCAGTGTTTGGTAGCTAAACGACGGAACCCGGGAAAAAATATAGTTTCTGCCAATTCTTTTGCGTCAACGTCCCAGCGGGAATACCCCTCCCTTTTAAAAGCCAGCACTGCATTGGGTCCAGCTTCAATACCTCCCCCAATCATTCTGGTAAAATGAACACCAAGGAAAGGAAAATCAGGATTTGGAACGGGATAAATCAGGTGATTTACCAAATACTGTTTTTCAGGTTTCAGGTCATAATATTCGCCTCTAAAAGGGATAATTTGAAGGGGAGGTATTGGCATTCCTGTCATTTGGGCCACCTTATCAGAATATAAGCCGGCACAATTAACTAAAATACTACCTGAAATTTCTCTGGCATCGGAAGATCTGATTATAATGTCACTTTTAGATCTTATAATTTGGTTTACTTTAAAGTTCGTCAGGATTTCACCGCCTAAGGCCCTTATTTTTTCCGCATATTTCAATGAAACGGTGGTATAATCTACAATACCCGCCTGAGGAACCAAAATAGCCTCTTTAACATGAATATGAGGTTCCCTTTCCAGTGCTTCCTCCTTTGAAATACGGCGAATGCCTGTCAGGCCGTTTTGCATTCCATTTTGCCATATTTTTTCCATGCTGGGAATATCTTTTTCTGAGGTGGCAACGATCAATTTACCACAAATATCAAAAGGAATGTCCTCTGCGGTACAAAATTCAAGCAATTCCTTGTAACCGGTAATACAATTATTTGCCCTGAGGCTTCCCGGGCGGTAATAGATACCCGAATGAATAACGCCACTATTGTGTCCCGTCTGATGTTTTGCTAACCCTGCTTCTTTTTCTACCAGCGTCAAAGATAAATCAGGTTTTTCCAATAAAAGTCTATATGCTGTGGCAAGTCCAACAATTCCACCTCCTATAATTAAAACATCTTTTTTCATAGTATAAAAATTAGGTATATTTAAGTAGATTGACTAACAAATTTTTGTCATTTTTAAACAGTAAAATCAGCCACTGGTATAGGTTTAGGACATATAACGATTTTTTGCTATGGTATCCTTTTTGCTTAACAGCTATAAAAACAAATACCCGAGTGAAACTTGAACCTACTCCCCAACTACATCGCGACCTTAGATTTTGGCTTATAGTAAGCTGCATGTTTTTCACATTAATTCTTTTAGTGGATCAATTTCCGCCTTAAGAAACTATTTTAAGACTCAGGTCTAAACTTCCTGCGGAATGTGTCAGGGCACCTAAGGAAATAAAATCGACCCCAGTTTCCGCATATTCCCTCAAATTATCCTCATTAATACCTCCTGATGCCTCAATTTCCATTTTTTTTCCGATAAGTGCTACAGCTTCTTTAATTTCAGCGGGAGAAAAATTATCCAACATAATCCGCTGACAACCTCCAACGGCTAAAACCTCTTCAATTTCTTGCTTATTCCTTACTTCAACGGTAATTTCAAGCTGAAGTTCATGAAAATCAAGATAGTTATGTACTTGTTTTAAGGCCTGGGTAATACTTCCTGAAGCATCGATATGATTATCTTTTATCATTATACGGTCAAAAAGCCCGAAGCGATAATTTTCACACCCCCCCAGCACCACGGCCCATTTTTCTAATGGACGAAGAAGAGGAGTCGTTTTCCGGGTGTCAATTAAACGGACGGGTAGATCGGCCACTTTATTTGCGAGCCTATGACTTAGGGTAGCAATACCACTCATCCTCTGCATGGTGTTCAAAGCCAGTCTTTCCCCCTTTAAAATAACCCGTGTATTTGCCTCTAAAACAGCAGCAATTTGCCCTGGAAAAACATATTCACCTTCATTTTTTAAAGATTTCCAGGAAGAAGAAGGATCAAGGTAATAAAAAATAGCCTCCGCAATAGTGAGGCCGGCAACAACACCTTCCTGTTTCACGATAAGTCTGGCCGATTTTCGATCGTCAGAAGGAATGCAAGCCAGGGCGGTGTGATCTCCGTCTCCAACATCTTCCGCAATACCTCTGCGAATAAAATCGTTTAACCAATTTTCAGTTATTGGGTTATTCATTTATTTCAAATAGTGGTGAACAATAATTTAAAATTAACTTTGTTTACATTTTTTAGAAAACAATACAACAACTAATGGTTCAAAAAAGCGGGTTATTATTTTCGTTAAGTCTATTCCTTGTGTATTTTTTAATGTCTTGTTCAGAAGAGAACATTGAAAAAACGCCAGATATCAGTAATATCTCCATTGATTTTAAGGTCAGGCGGTTTGAAAAAGAACTTTTCCAAGCGGATACACTAAATTTTAGCAAAGAGTTGGCACAAATTAAAGAAAAGGATACAGAATTTGCTGAAATATATTTCAACCAGATTCTGGGATCCAACGATTTGCAAATTGCTCCCCAGGGAGAAGAAAAATACCTGATCGGTTTTACCCATTTTAAGGAAGTGCGAAAATTATATGATACTATCCAAAATATCTATGCCATTTTCGATCCCATTGAATCTGATTTTAAAACTTCATTTAAATATTTTAAATACTATTTTCCAGAAAAACCAACCCCTAAAGTGACTACTTTTATTTCAGAGTTCTCTTTAGGAAATTTTATTTACGGCGAAAATAATCTGGCGGTTGGACTAGAATTTTATTTAGGTTCAAATTTTCCCTATCAACAAAAAAATCCACAGAATCCAAATTTTTCTGCCTATTTGACTAGGTCTTTTAATGCAGATCATTTGGTTTCCAAAACCCTTCAACCGTTGGTAGATGATTTAATTCCGCCACCAGAGACAGATCATTTACTGGCTTTAATGATTCGGGAAGGAAAAAAACTGTACATTCAGGACAAATTACTTCCTTCAACGCACGATTCAATTATAATGGAAGTTTCCTCCCAACAATGGGATTGGTTGGTTGATAATGAAAAAGAGATTTTTTCATTCTTCCTGCAAGAATCCCTTTTTTATGATAGTAATTGGCAAAAAATTCGTAAATATGTGGAGTATAGTCCAAATTCACCTGGAATGCCCATAGAAGCACCCGGTAGAACGGGCGCCTGGTTAGGTTGGCAAATAGTTAAAGCATTGATGAAAAAAAATCCTTCGTTAACGCTTACTGAAATGATTCAGCGAGTCGATGCTAAACAATTTCTAACAGATTCAGGATACAAACCACCACGAAAATAAAATCTTATTTCAATGAGAACCATTCCATTAATTGATTTATCCCAATTTGAAAAGGGAGATGTAGGGGAGAAAAATGAATTTATTGAAACCTTGGGTAATGCCTTCCATACGGTAGGTTTTGTTGGGGTGATTAATCATGGAATTCCCTCCGATTTGATACAATCATTTTATAGAGAAGCCCATGCCTTTTTTGCTTTATCGGAAAGTGAAAAATTAAAATATAAAATACCCGGAGCCAACGGACAAAGAGGATATACGGCTTTTGGAACAGAGCATGCCAAACAGTCAAAAGTAGCTGATTTAAAAGAGTTTTTTCAAATAGGTAATACGGGTAATGTGTCTGTGTTAGAAACCCCAACCTTTTTATCATTGGGTGAAAATCTCTATCAGTCCTTCGAGCGCGCAGGATCAAGTTTACTGCAAGCTATTGCCCTACATTTAAATTTGCCCGTTGATTATTTTGACCAGCGAATAGAAAATGGTACCAGTATTTTACGAGCCATTCATTATCCGCCAATTACGCAGGAACCAGCGAGTGCCATTCGTGCAGAACAGCATGAAGACATCAATTTGATAACGCTCCTCGTAGGTGCTTCTGCGGGTGGACTTGAACTACTTTCTAAAGAGGGGAAATGGTTACCCATTGTTCCTCAGGCAGATGAAATTGTTATCAATGTGGGTGATATGTTGCAAAGATTAACTAATAATTATCTGCGTTCTACCACTCATAGGGTTGTAAATCCTCCAAAAGAAGAATGGCATTTACCTAGGTTATCTATCCCCTTTTTCTTGCATCCCAGACCTGAAATGGATCTAAGTTGCCTGGAAAATTGTGTTTCCGATGAAAATCCACTTCACTTTGAACCTATAACAGCTGGAGAATATTTAGATGAACGCCTAAGAGAAATTGGGCTAAAAAAATAATATCATGAAATCAACCATTACCTTTCTTTTACTTTCGATGCCATTTCTGCTACTAAGTCAAGGCAGAATTGACTGGGCGCCTGATGGAACCGGTCTTCGGGAAATTCAAAAAAATACGATTGTAAAAATCACCCTTCCCAACCGGCAGGTAGATACCCTTATTAATGCCTCTCTTTTAATTCCAAAAGGTCAGTCAAAACCATTGCAGGTGCGGAGTTTTGAATATTCAGCTGATAATCAAAAAGTATTAATTTACACCAATACCCAGAGAGTCTGGAGACAAGATACTAAAGGAGATTATTGGATATTGGATATGGCTACCAAAAATTTAAAGCAATTAGGAAGCAAATTTCCAGCATCAACCATGATGTTTGCAAAAATTTCTCCTGACAGCAAAAAAGTAGCTTACGTGCAAGCGCATAATATTTATGTCGAAGATATTGCTTCAGGTGTCATCACCCCATTAACCACTGATGGTGACAGCAGGCTTATAAATGGTACTTTTGACTGGGTTTATGAGGAGGAATTTGGTTGTAGAGATGGGTTTCGCTGGAGTCCAGATGCTAAATCAATTGCATATTGGCAGATAGATGCTCGTCAAATCAGAAATTTTTTGATGATAAACAACACGGATTCAACCTATTCGTTCAACGTCCCTGTAGAATATCCAAAAGTTGGTGAGGCACCTTCCCCTTATAAAATTGGTGTGGTTCCCGTTACCGGTGGAAAAACGCTTTGGATGAATATACCCGGCGATCCCCGTCAAACCTATTTGCCCAGAATGGAATGGGCGGGAAATAGTAATGAACTCATTGTCCAACAATTAAACAGGAAGCAAAATACAAGTAACCTGTTTTATATTCAATCAGCTACTGGCATAGCTAAATCATTTTATCAGGAAACAGATGAGGCATGGATCGATATTGATGGGCCGGAAGGTTGGGATTGGCTTGAAGGCGGAAAAAGCTTTTTATGGCAGTCTGAAAAAGATGGCTGGAGACATGTCTATTTAGTTAGCAGAGACGGAAAAAAGGAAATATGCTTAACCTCTGGGAATTTTGACGTCATTTCTATTTCAAGAATTGACGAAGACAACAATCAGCTATTTTTCATGGCTTCTCCTGATAATGCCACCCAGTCTTACCTTTATAAGACTACTTTAGATGGAAAGGGAACGGCTACCAG
>JBILDL010000076.1:0-7936 GCA_044352635.1 Saprospiraceae bacterium
AAGGAGGCAGAAAAAAAGGCGAGTCTATTAAAGTTACCTTATCTCCAGGGCAAACCTATCAGATTCAAACCTCCATAGGGGGAAGTGATATTACAGGAACCCGTGTTTTGGGAAATAAACCTTTTGCGTTGTTTTCAGGAAATTCATGGACCCCCATGGTATGTGATGCCAAAGATAATTTACTCGAACAAATGTATCCAATTTCCACCTGGGGCAAGGAATTTATTTCAGTTTTAAGTGCTCAGGTTATCCTCGATGTTTTTCGTATCATAGCTTCCGAAAATAATACAACCGTTTTAGTTCAAGGAACAAAAACCGATACCCTTAAACTCAACCAAGGCCAGTTTGTAGAATATCAAAAGGGGGAATCCACCTATATATCTTCCAATAAACCCATTGCAGTGGCTCAGTATAATGTTGGAGGAACTTGTGGCGGAAATCCTTCCAGATTAGGTGACCCATCTATGGTACTTTTAAATAGTATTGAACAAATAAGAGATACCGTTACCCTCTATAATTCAAGCTTTCAACAAATAACGGAGAATTATTTAAATGTAGTGGCTCTTTCTACTGACATCTCAAAGGTTACGCTCGACGGTACACCCTTGGGTAATATTCCTGGCGTTATAGGCACTGTTGCTGGAAATTCAAAATATTCTTTCGCAAGGATAAAGGTAAATGCCGGTTCTCACACCCTTATTTCTAACGGTTGTGGAATGTCCGTAACCGCTTATGGATATGGAAATGCCGAATCGTATGCCTACAATGGTGGAGCA
This sequence comes from Saprospiraceae bacterium, assembly GCA_044352635.1. Lineage (GTDB taxonomy): Bacteria > Bacteroidota > Bacteroidia > Chitinophagales > Saprospiraceae > BJGN01. Next base: position 777 of record JBILDL010000076.1, read on the forward strand.
AGTTTCAAACCCATTAATGCCAGTCCTCTGCCCGAAGGCGGCTGTTTAAATGATTCCATTTTATTTGACGTGGGATTATCCCTTCCCAGATTTTCCCTATTCTGGCATTTTGGAAATGCCGACAGTACCAGAATGAACATCGTCAAACGTTCCTTCAATACCCTGGGGCCTCAACCAGTGCTGTTAGCTATTAACGATCAATGTTTGAAAAAACTGGACACCATAAGAGGAAATATAAATATCACTATTCCAGGAGCATTAACGGTTCCAGGTTCGATATTGATTTGTGAAAATGAAACGCTATTCCTAATGGTGGACGATAAAAAATCTGAAAATTATCAATGGACTGGTCCGAATAATTTTTTCAGCACAGATAAAAATCCTTCCCTTCTAAAGGCAAACCCAACTTTTTCGGGAAATTATTCAGTCGTTGGAACCTTAGATGGTTGCCCTACTCTTCCCGGCATAACCAAGGCAACTGTAAAAGCTAATCCAAAACCAAATCTGGGAGCAGATGCATTAATATGTCCCGATGAACCTACTTTTAATTTACAACTTCAAGCAGGATTTTATGCAAAATATTTGTGGCAGGATAATAGTTCATTGCCTTATTTTCAAGTTCAGGAGGAAGATACCTATACCGTAGGTGTTTGGGATGAATGGGGCTGTTTTGGCGTTGATACCATTATTTTAGAACGTAAATGCCCAACAAAAATTTATGCTCCTACTGCTTTCAGCCCTAATAAGGATGGCACAAATGATTTATTTTTTCTTTATGGCGATGATATCCTATCCTTTGATTTAAAAATTGCAGACCGGTGGGGAAATATCGTTTTCAAAACTAATAATTTCCAAGAGGGCTGGAACGGTCAACATCGGGGTATTGATTTAGATCCAGGAATATTTGTATGGATGGCAACCATTGAAGGTTATCGGAGAAATGGAAAAACATTTATTGAAACAAAAAGTGGAACTGTCGCCTTAATCAGGTAAGTTAATTTTATGTTTTTATTTAAAAAAATCAGTTATTTTCTAAGATTCTATCAGCGTGCTGTCACCATTTATGATTTGCACTCCCCGCTATTGGCAAAATATCTTTTACCTCTTTTTTATGGTAAGAAACCAAAACTTTCTGCTATTGAAACCAGAAGAAAATCCTTATTAAAAGACAAGAGAAAGCTGACGAAGACAGAATTTGGCGCTGGATCATATTTTCAAACGGGTAACACCCTATTTATTAATAAAATGACAGCCAATAGTCCTGTTTCATCTAAAGAAGGAATGTGGTTAGCACTACTTGCCAATCAATCTGGCACTAAAACCATATTAGAATTAGGCACACATTTTGGACTTTCTACATCTTATCTGGCTTCTTTAAATAAAAACGTGCAAATATATACTATTGAAGGATGCCCGGAAACAGCAGCTATAGCTACTGAAACCTTTGAATTATTAGGCTTAACTGACCGTATACATCAGCAAATTGGTTCTTTTGACGAAATACTACCTTCTTTTTTACCTGAATGTCCACCTATAGATTTACTTTTTATTGATGGAAATCACAGAGGTAAATCTTTAGTTCATTATTTAAATGTATGTTCTCCCTATCTTTCCCTTGAAGGAATTATAGTACTTTCTGATATCTATTGGTCTGAAGATATGAAACAAACATGGCATAATATTTACGAAAAAAATACCCAGTTTCATGCCATTGACCTTTTTCACTTTGGATTATTAATTCCCCGACAAAATGAAAATTGGGGAAGACACACCCTTTCAATCATTGATTTGTTGTGGAAACCCTGGCGAATTGGTATAAAATAGAGTAAAGCAGGAGGATTGATAAAAAATAAACTCAATTTTCATACATAATCAAGCCCAATTTTAAGGACAAAAAACCTAAAATTAATTTTGACATAAAAACGCCCCTTTCCTGGTTTTGGTTTCTTCCAATATAATGGTGACTTTTAATGTATATCTTTGAAAAAAAAGAACCATGAAATTTGCCAATGTAACGGATGATATTGCTTTTAGAATAATTTTTGGGGACGAAAATAAGAAAGTGGTACTCATTTCCTTTTTAAATGCGGTACTCTGTCTTGAGGGAGAACACAAAATTACGGATTTGTATTTTCCCAATACCTACCAATTACCTAAATTCAGAGATGGAAAATCTACCATTCTTGACGTAAAAGCGACAGACGAAAGTGGGAGATCATTTTTGGTGGAAATGCAAGTGGCAGATATAAACGGATTCAGCAAACGTGTACTTTATTATACTTCCCTTGGATATGTCTCTCAAATAGACCGTGGGGTGTTTTATGATCAGCTCCGACCTACTATTTTTATTGGAATTCTTCAGTTTAGCATGTCAAATAATGACGAATATATCCATAGACATCAAATTTTGAATGTCGAGACTGGAGAAAGGCTATTAATGGATATGGAATTCAATTTTATCGAACTGCCTAAATTTAAGTTGGAGTTAAAAGACTTAAACACAGTTTTGGAAAAATGGATTTACTTTATAAAAGAAGCTGAACATTTGAATATTATACCTGACAATATGGATGATAAAGGGTTACAAACTGCATTTGAGTCAGCAAATATCCAAACCTGGACCAAAGCAGAACTTCTTGCATACGATTATTCTGGCATGAGAGAAACAGATGAACGACTAAAAATTGAACGAGGAATGGAGAAAGGAATGGAGAAAGGAATGGAGAAAGGAATGGAGAAAGGAATGGAGAAAGGAATGGAGAAAGGAATCGAAGTAGGATTAGAAAAAGGCAAATTGGAGATTGCTCAAAAAATGAAACTAAATGGCATGCCATCTTCTCTTATCCTGGAACTTACTGGATTGAATCTTTAATAATCCTGCCATAAAGGTAGAAGGTGGGTGTATAATTGCACCCACCTTCAATATTTGCGTTTTTTATTTCTTCAAGTACTTTACGGGAACATTCATGTTATAAAAGGTAAATGCCCATTTATCAGCTTGTTCGTCTATAATTTTTGCTGTAGGTTTTCCAGCGCCATGACCAGCATTAGTCTCAATGCGTATCAAAACGGGTGAATCGCCTTTATGTGCTTTTTGTAAGCGAGCAGCAAATTTGAATGAGTGTGCAGGTACAACCCGATCGTCATGGTCTGCCGTTGTAACTAATGTAGCTGGATAAGTAACACCTTCCTTCAAATTATGGTAAGGAGAATAACCTTTCAAATAGTTAAACATCTCCGGGCTGTCTTGTGCCGTGCCATAATCAAAGGCCCATCCTGCACCTGCTGTAAACTGATGGTAACGCAACATATCTAATACACCAACCGCTGGGAGCGCCACTTTAAATAAATCAGGGCGTTGTGTCATGGCAGCTCCAACTAATAAGCCACCATTTGAACCCCCACTGATAGCCAGGTATTCCTTTGCCGTGTATTTTTCTTTGATCAAATATTCCGCTGCCGCAATAAAATCATCAAATACGTTCTGCTTACGCATTTTTGTACCTTGTACATGCCATTCTTCCCCATATTCTCCGCCACCACGCAAATTGGCCACAGCATAAACACCACCATTTTCCATCCAAACGATATTCGATGTGCTGAAACCTGGCGTTAAACTGATGTTGAATCCTCCGTATCCATAAAGTAAGGTCGGATTTTTTCCATTTAGAACCAATCCCTTTTTATAGGTGATAATCAATGGAACTTTTGTACCATCTTTCGAGGTATAAAAAATTTGCTTAGATTCAAAATCAGCAGGATTGAAATCGACCTTACTTTCTTTATAGATGGATGACTTTCCCGTTTTAACGTCTAAAGAATAAATAGTAGCTGGTTGCGTATATGAAGTGAAAGTAAAGTAAAGGACAGGATCTTTCCATTTTCCTGAAAATCCTGACGCAGTGCCCTTTCCTGGCAAGGAAATAGTGCGCACTACCTTACCATTTAGATTAACCTGTTCAACTAAAGAGAGAGCATCTTTAAGATAAGAAGCGAAGAAATAGCCCCCTCCGGTGGAGATACTTAAAGGTTCTTTTCTTTCAGAAATGACGTCTGTCCAATTTTCAGGCGCAGGATTAGAAGCCTTTACTTTTACTAAGCGCCCGTTTGGTGCATTCAAAGTCGTATAGATAAATAACCACTCACCTTCCGAAAGAACTACTTGATGCTCTTTCTCGAAATTATCCACTACCTGAACAATAGGTGAATTCTTGTCTTTTAAACTTTTGATATACAACTCATTACCTGAAGTAGATACAGCAGCTGTAATAACGAGAAATTGTTGATCCTCTGTTACAAACCCACCAATGTATCTTCTTGGCGTTTTCTCGCCACCAAAAACAAGCTGATCCCCCGATTGAGCAGTACCCAATTTATGATAGAATAATTTGTGGTATTGTGTTTTTCCAGACAAAGCGCTTCCCTCTTTTGGTTTTTCGTAAGAACTGTAGAAAAAGCCTTCAGAACCTTTCCAGGAAAGACCAGAGAATTTCACATCCAGTAAGGTATCCTCCAGCATATTTTTAGACATAGCGTCCAAAACAATAACCTTTCTCCAATCGGAACCGCCTTCCGATATTTGATAAGCAGCACGGGTTCCGTCCAATGAAAAATCGATCCCTGCAAGAGAAGTTGTTCCATCTGTTGAAAAATCATTTGGATTTAAGAAAACCTCAGGCGTATTTTCTTCTTTTTGCCTATACAAGACATACTGATTTTGCAGTCCATCATTTTTATAAAAATAGGTGTAATCGCCTTCTTTAAAAGGAGCAGAATATTTTTCATAATCCCATAATTTGGCAAGCCTTTCTCTGATAGCGCCTCGGAAGGGAATTTTATTAAGGTAATCGAAAGACACCTCATTTTGACTTTTAACCCACTCCCCTGTTTCCGTCGAACGGTCATCTTCTAACCACCGGTATGGATCTGGGACGATGCTATCAAAATAATTATCAGTATGATCGATGGTTTTTGTTTCCGGATAATTTACTTTCATCAAAGGTAAAGGCTTTTTGTCGGACTTATTGCAAGAGAGAGTGATAAGACCTAAGGTAACGAAAAACAATAAATGTTTCATAATTAATGATTTAGCTTACATTTTAATCCATTCACCTTTTGAAGCGACCACCTTTTCAACAAAATTCATACCTCTCAAACCGTCCTCAATGGAAGGAAAATCAGTATAAAGAGGATCAACTTCTTCGCCAGATAACCTGGCCTGAATACAAAAAGCAAAATTTCTATAAATATTGGCAAAAGCTTCAAGATAACCTTCAGGATGACCTGCCGGAATACGGGTATGCGCTATGGCTTCTCGTTCTAACCCTGCCCAGCCTGTTCGGTAAATGGTTGATGGCTTATCCTGGTACATCACCGTAAGGGTATTGGGTTCCATTTGTCGCCAGGCAATGCCCCCTTTTTCACCATACACTCTGATATTTAGATTATTTTCTTCACCGTTACAAATTTGGCTGGCGTGCAGAACCCCTTTAGCTCCATTTTCGAAGTGAAGAAGGACATTTCCATCATCATCTAATTTTCTCCCAGGCACAAAAATGCTAAGATCAGCACACATTTCGCTAATTTTCAAACCAGTGATATACTCCGCCAGATTTTCAGCGTGGGTACCAATATCGCCCATTGAACCTGCTGCCCCCGACTGATTTGGGTCGGTACGCCAGATGGCCTGTTTTGCGCTTGCATCGGCCTCTAAGAGAGTAGATAACCATCCCTGAGGATATTCTACAACTACTTTCCGAATGACACCTAATTCCCCTTTGCGAATCATGGCTTTAGCCTGTTTCACCATTGGGTAACCTGTATAATTATGGGTTAGAGCAAAAATGAGACCTGTTTTATTGACTAGATCGACTAATTCTTCCGCCTCTTTTTTAGACAAACACAAAGGTTTATCGCAAACCACATGAAAACCATTTTCGAGCGCCATTTTTGCTGGACCAAAATGCATGTGATTCGGAGTAACAATAGAAACGAAGTCCATACGAACACCGACAGGAAGTTCCTTTTCAGTTAAAATCATTTGACTGTAAGAATCATATACTCTATCCTCAGGCAAATAAAGGTCCTGACCTGAGAGTCTGGATTTTTCAGAATCACTGCTAAAAGCACCACAAACTAAATCAATATGGCCGTCTAAGGCAGCTGCCATTCTATGAACACCACCTATAAAAGCACCTCGACCACCGCCGACCATGCCCATTCTTATTTTTCTGCGCATACGCAAATTATTTTAAAGAATAAAAAATTATAAACTGCGAATTTTAATATTGCGGAACCAAACGGCATCGCCATGATCTTGAAGGCCAATTTTACCAATGAGCGCTTTACCCCAATCTTTTTGGTTTTTCCATTTACTTTTTGCTACAATAGCATTTATTTCATCAGAACCCAGCGTCAATTTAATCTGTCTTACGCCATTTTGCCATTGTTCCAATTTATACCCTTTCATAATAATTCTAATTGAATTCCATTCACCGGCAGGTTTCACATTTTCCGTTTTACTAGCCATTACATCATAAAAATCACCAGAACGATGGGTAATAATTTTGGCGTCTGGGTGGCATTTATTATCAAGAACCTGCATTTCAGGACCTGTTAAATACGGTTGTTTATATTTCGGATCCTCAACGATACGATACATAACACCACTATTACCACATTCTGAAATTTTCCATTCCGCTGTAAACTCAAAATCATCATAATCTTCTAAAGTTACTAAATCACCTTTAGCTACGTCACTTCTGCCCTTTTTTGCATCAAGAAAAATAGCTCCATCTCTCACGCCCCAGCTAGTGGCCATATCAGTTCGGTTGTATGTCTTCCAACCGGTCAGTGTGGAACCATCGAATAATAGTTTCCAGCCTTTCTTAATTTCTGCTGGAGTAAGTTTATTGAGCATCGCGTCATTTGCATTATTTGACTGTGCAGCAGCAAAATGAATAGAAGAAAAGGTTAGAAAAACAAATCCTAATAAAATAGTTTTTCTTGAAAGAAGATAATTCATAACAGATAAAGTTTTAAGATTTAAAATGTCAGTTATTTTGGTTTGGTTAATTCAATAAAAGGTTTTATCAAATCATTTGGAACCGTTACAGAAAGCTGATAATGGTTAATTTTCCACCCGGCAGGGGTATCTATTA
>JBILDL010000077.1:0-7929 GCA_044352635.1 Saprospiraceae bacterium
CCAAAACTACACCATTTAAATACATCCATTGGCTATTTTGCAATTCAAGAGCCAGACCAGAAACTCTGGTGGTACCATAACTTTCACCAATAAGAAATTTAGGAGAAGGCCATCTGTTTTTTCTTGTAACAAAAGTATTAATCCATTCCGCTAAATACTTTATATCGGCATTTACACCAAAGAAAACAGAAGGTTTCACCTCTTTATCCAAAATCCTGGAATATCCAGTATTTACCGGATCAATAAATACAATATCTGCTACATCTAAAATAGAATAGGGATTATCCTGCACGCCATAAGGTTGAACAGGATACCCCTCAGAATCGATATTTAATACTTTCGGGCCTGTATAAGCCACATGCATCCATACTGATGCAGAACCGGGTCCTCCATTAAAAGAAATAACTAAAGGTCTATTAGTCTGATCTTTAATATCAGTTCTTTCATAATAAGTATAAAATAGAGAAGCGATAACTTTTCCCGATGCATCCCAAACAGGTTGTGTACCTGTAGTAGCTTTATAGGGAACTGGTTTACCTTTTATAACCACTGAACCCAAAGTTAAAACTTGCGTATCAGCGGGTAATGTTACCGTTTGACTGATTACATTCAACACGGAAAAACAAAGAAAACAAAATATGACAAAACTTTTTTTCATAAAGAAAGGTATTTAATATGAATTAATTAATTGCTAAAGTAAGAAATTAAACGATATCCTTTTTCTTAACTTTAAGCCAAAAACAAATTAGATATGTCAGTTTTAGAAAAACAGAAATGTGTCATTATCGGTTCAGGACCTGCGGGATATACAGCAGCTATATATGCAGCAAGAGCGGGATTAAATCCAGTATTGTTTACAGGCAAAGAACCGGGCGGTCAATTAATGATTACTACCGATGTTGATAATTTCCCAGGATACCCTGCAGGAATTATGGGACCTGAAATGATGGAAGATTTTCGTAAACAAGCGGAAAGGTTTGGGACAGAAATAAGATATGAATTAATCACAGGGGTAGATTTTACAGGACCTGTCCATACACTTACTACGGAAAGCGGGAAAAATATTGAAGCAAATACCGTTATCATTTCTACTGGAGCAACTGCTAAATGGTTGGGATTGGATTCAGAGAAAAGATTAATGAATAAAGGCGTTTCTGCCTGTGCCGTTTGTGATGGATTTTTCTTTAGAGGAATGGACGTAGCAGTGGTTGGTGCAGGAGATACAGCGGCTGAAGAGGCATCCTATTTAGCAAAATTATGTCCAAAAGTGCATTTAATTGTTCGTAGAAATGAAATGAGGGCATCGAAAATAATGCAGGAAAGGGTCAAGAACACACCGAATATTGTAATTCACTGGAATACAGAAACGGTTGAAATTTTGGGTGAAAACGAAACAGAAGCGGTAAGAGTTAAAAACAATGTCAACGGATTAGAAGAAGTAATCCCTGTAAAAGGATTTTTTGTAGCTATAGGTCATCAGCCAAATACATCTATTTTTGAAAAGTGGTTATCAATGGATTCCTCAGGTTATCTCATTGCCCAACAAGGAAGCACAAAAACAGATATTCCTGGTGTATTTGTTTCCGGAGATGCCGCTGATAAAGTTTATCGACAAGCGATAACCGCTGCTGGAACAGGATGTATGGCAGCATTAGATGCAGAAAGATATTTAGTTGAACATGGTATATCATAATTCAACCAAATAAATAAACCCTTTTTTTAAAAGGTTATTATATTTGACTCGTCATTCCCTTATAATTGGGATAACCATTTTTTTTTCCAAATCATTTATTTATGTCAACTAAAGCAAATACTAAATTTCGTCCCGGCGTTCTTTTCGGTGAAGAAGTTACAGAATTATTAAACTATGCCAATGAGAAGGATTTTGCCTTACCTGCCGTTAATGTAATCAATACAAGTACTATAAATGCTGTACTAGAAACAGCTGCTGCGGTGAATTCTCCAGTAATTATACAATTTTCTAATGGGGGTGCTGCATTTTATGCTGGAAAAGGATTAAGTAATGAAGGACAAAGAGCCGCGATTGCCGGTGGAATTTCAGGTGCTTATCATGTTCATGCCCTTGCTGAACATTATGGAGTTTCTGTTATTTTGCATACAGACCATTGCTCAAAAAGTTTATTACCCTGGGTTGACGGATTATTATTAGCCAGTGAAAAACAGTTTGCTTCAACTGGTAAACCCCTGTTCAGTTCTCACATGCTTGATTTATCTGAAGAATCATTAGAAGAAAATATACATACCTGTGTTGACTACTTCAAACGTATGGCACCCATGGGTATGACCCTTGAAATAGAATTGGGTGTTACCGGTGGAGAAGAAGATGGCGTTGACAATTCCGATGTTGATAATGCAAAGTTATATACTCAGCCTGAAGAAGTTTCGTATGCTTATGAAAATTTAAATGCCGTAAGTAATCAATTTACCATTGCCGCTGCTTTCGGAAATGTACATGGTGTGTACAAACCAGGAAATGTTCAGTTAGAGCCAAAAATTTTATTAAATTCTCAGAAATTTATTCAATCCAAATTCAACACCTCCGCTAATCCTGTGAATTTTGTATTCCACGGTGGCTCAGGTTCAAGTAGAGAAGAAATAAGAGAGGCCATTACTTATGGAGCGGTTAAAATGAATATTGACACGGATATGCAGTGGGCATTTTGGGACGGTATTCGTCAGTTTGAGGCAAAAAACAGAGCTTTTTTACAAGGTCAAATAGGTAATCCGGACGGTGCTGAAAAACCTAACAAGAAATTTTATGACCCACGTGTTTGGTTAAGAGAAGGTGAAAAAACATTTGTAACCAGATTAAAGTTAGCCTTTGAAGATTTAAATTGTCTTAACAGGAACCTTTAACCTACGACCACAGTGCCAGTCTCTTTAGCCAGACTGGCCTGTGCCTCTTTCAAGCGCAAGTGCAGTTTTAAATGATACATATAAGATGCTTCGTTTGCTGAAGCATCCATTGTTTTCAGGGTATTTAGGTTTTCCCTGATCAACTTTCCTATTTTTCTGAACCTAAATCGTTTTAAAGAATCAGAGGCATCTTTAATAAAATTTTCTTCCGGGACTTTTTGGCTCAAAAAAATATCCCATTTTTTCTCCCAATTTTCACTTAGTGTATAGGGAGATATCGTAAAAGAAACCGCTAAATTTTTCAGTTCAGAAGCATCATGATTTATAAAAAAGGTAGCATCCGGAAAAGCTGTCCCTTCTAAAGAATGTTGAAGAAACAGTTCAACGACCCTTCTGTATAATGGATGTTCAAATCCGTCTATAATATCTTGTATATTTTGAATAATAAAGTGCCCAACCATTAACTCCTTACTCGCATCTATATATTGGTTTCCAGATAATATAAGTATTCTGGCTATATCTCTTTCCTGGTGTTCGTCACCTAAAGATATATTAAAAGCATCGTCCTCTTTAAATTCAAGAATTGGCGTAGGCTCATTTATATCCCTCTCTGAGGAAGCTTTTTCAAGATCTTTCTTTAAATGCCTGTTAATTTCAAAAAGAATAGCATTTTCATCTATCTGGAGAAGATCTTTACAGATTTTGACAAAAGATTCCCTCTTTAAGGGATTTCTAACTTTACTAATAGTTACTGCAATTTGAGAAAGAATAGAAGCCCGGCGTTGAGGATCATTTCCAGCTGTCTTCAACAAATGAGTCATTTCAAACTGCACTAAATTTTTAGCATTTTTATTTAAATACTCTTTAAATTCTTGAGAACCAACTTTTTGAATAAATGAATCCGGATCATCTCCTTCAGGAAGGGTAACTAACCGAACGTTTAAATCTTCTTCAAGTGTTAAACCTAAACCTCTGATAGCTGCATTCACCCCTGCATTATCCCCATCGAATAAAATCAAAATATTTTCAGTCAGCCTTTTAATAAGGCGTATCTGATCTCTGGTCAAAGAGGTACCTGATGAGGCGACCACATTACTTATACCCGCTTGATGCAAAGATAAAACATCAGTATAGCCTTCCGTTAAAATGCATTCATCTTCCTTCTGAATCATTTTCCTGGCAAAATTCATCCCAAACAAGGTTTTACTTTTTACATAAATCTCTGTTTCCGGCGAATTTATATATTTTGGTGCTTTAGTATCTTTAATTAAAATCCGTCCAGCAAAGGCAATTACTTTTCCAGACATATTGAAAATGGGAAACATGACTCTTCCCCTAAAAAAATCATTTCCCTGACTATTAGTTAGGCCTAATTTTTGCAAGTATTCTAAAGAATACCCCATTTTAATGGCCTCTGTTGTCAGTGCATTCCCAGATTCAGGAGCAAATCCAAGTTTAAATTCATTAATAATTTCCTCCCTAAATTCTCTATGTTTGAAATACGACAATCCAATATTCCTGCCTCTTTCCGATTCCCATAATTGCTTTGCGTAGAACTTAACGGCAAAATCATTGATTAGATATAAAGATTCCAGGTGTTTCTGCTCTTCTTTTTGAACATCAGAAGTCACCGTTTCATCCAGTTCTATTTTATATTTTTGAGCGAGGTATCTGATAGCATCTGGAAAGGACAGATTTTCAAGTTCCATCACAAAATGCAAACTATCTCCACCTTTACCGCAACCAAAGCATTTAAAAATATTTTTAGAGGGAGAAACCGAAAAAGAGGGTGATTTTTCATTATGAAAAGGACACAATCCAATGAGATTTGAACCACGCCGTTGAAGGGTTACAAAATCTCTTACGACGTCATCAATCTGACATTTTTCAAGAACCTCCTGAATACTAGCTGGGTGTATCATGCCTATTTATTTATAAGTCTGAAACAAACATGGGGTTTACTTCTTTCAAAATCCTCCGGAATACTTTTATTTGTTAGCTCTTCTATTGATTCAAACCCTTCAATATCATCGAGATTGAGTTTAAATTTCTTATAATTATTTGAAAAATAAAGGATACCTCCGGGTGATAAAATAGATCGAATCTGGTTAATTAACGTAACGTGATCCCTTTGAACATCCCAGGTAAGCAACATTTTTTTGCTATTACTAAAGGTAGGAGGATCTAAAATAATTAGATCATAAGAAGAAGGAGGAACGGTTGGAACCCAGTCTAAAATATCCTCTCTGATATAATCATATTTTTTAGACGATTTAAATCCATTGAGATGCATATTTTTTTCCGCCCATTGTAGATAAGTATTTGACATATCTACGGTAGTTACTTTCGTTGCGTCACCAGCTGCTGCATAAACACTAAAAGAACCGGTGTAAGCAAATAAATTTAGCACTCTTTTATTTAAAGCGTCTCTTTTAACCCACTGCCTTGTAATCCTATGATCTAAAAACAAACCAGTATCAAGATAGTCAAAGGGATTTATCAAAAAAAGTAAACCATATTCCTGAACCGATAAAAGAGCGCCAGAATAATCAAGCTTACTATATTGATTTTTACCTTTTTGGGCTGATCTTAGTTTTATAGAAATATTTTCAATGTCAATATTTAGCACCTCAGAAATAATTCGCTTGATATCCAGCAACCAATCCTTATTAGATTCCTTTCCTTCCTCAATAACGTCAATAGCTGCGACCACATGTTCTTCAAATTTGTCTATAACAAAAGGAAAATCAGGTAAGTCCTTATCATATACACGATAACAAAAGATAGCTTTTGATTTTGCCCATTTTGCTTTATGTTTAAATCGTTTTCTTAATCTATTTTCAAAATCAATTAAAGCCATAACCTATTTTTCTAATTAGCAAATAAGGCTGAAACACCTAAAATTTTCTTTACATCATTGTATTTGTAAAATCCCTCACCTGATTTCACGCCCAATTTTCCTGCTTTCACCATATTCACCAATAAAACGGCTGGAGCATATTTAGGGTTACCAAATCCGTCTTTCAACACATTTAAAATAGACAAACAAACATCTAGTCCGATATAATCAGCCAATTGCAGCGGCCCCATTGGATGAGCCATACCTAACTTCATAATTTGATCTATTTCATTTACCCCTGCCACATTTTCCTGAAGAGAAAGAATAGCCTCGTTAATCATGGGCATTAAAATCCTGTTAGAGATAAATCCAGGAAAATCAGAAACAACTAAAGGCGTTTTATTCAATAAGGCAGAAATTTCAATCACTTTATCGGTTACCACTTTTTCAGTTAACAATCCAGGAATAATTTCAATTAAGGGCATGACAGGTACAGGATTCATAAAATGCATACCAATAACTTTTTCAGGTCTATTTGTAAACGAGGCTAAAGCGGTAATAGAAATTGAGGAGGTATTAGAAGCTAAAATGCAGTTATTATTTGTAAGTTTATCTAACTGATTAAATAACTTCTCTTTCGACAAAATATTTTCAGAAATGGCTTCAACCAATAAAAAAGCATCAGATACTCCCATTTCAAGATCTGAAGTAAAATGAATATTATTAATAATTTCTGGTTTTTGATTTAGCGATAGTTTATCCTTACTAATTAACCTATCTAAATTTTTATGAATATTTAGTTCAGCCTGTAATAAAGAAGGCATTGATATGTCTATTAAATGCACATTAAACCCCGCGGTGGCAAAAACCTGAGCGATACCATTTCCCATGGTACCACTTCCTATGACGGCTATATTTTTCATATTAATTGATTTCAAGATTGTAAATTTACCCTAGAAAAGTGAAAGGAGATTCTTTTTTAAAATTAAAATTAAATGAAAAACATACGGTTTAAAATAATGTGCCTTTGGATCATTTGCCAATTGACTTTTAGTATGAGTGCCCAAACAGATCCTTATGAAGGATTAATGGAAGCAATCTGGTTAGATTCAATGACCATTACGGCAAAAAAGATGGGATTTGATGTAAATAACTTTATTGAAATGGTAAGAGAAGATACGAGTTTCTATCAGGCATTCAAAAATTTGAGACTTATATCACATAATGCAAATCACAAACAGGAGTTTTTCAGTGAAAAAGGAAAATCAATAGATTTCTATAATGCTAAAACACAATTATTACCTTCAGGTAGTTGTAAGGAGATCAAATTTATATCAAAAGAAACATCAAAAACGTACAATAAAAAAAATGGAGAGCGAAAGTATTTAACAGCTAAATTATATGAAAGGGTCTTTTTACCCTCTGGGAAAATATGCGCAAGTACGAATACAGAAACAAGCAATAAAAAGAACGAAGGAATTATAGACTATTATTATGGAGAATTAAAGCGTTTTATTTTTCAACCGGGAGAGAAGGCAAATATTCCATTGATAGGAAATAAAACAGCTTTATTTAGCGAAAAAATGAGGAAATACTATCATTACGGGATAGAGTCAAAAAACTATTCAGATGGCACACCTTGTTATGTATTCACTATTAAAGAAAAAGATGCATATTCCGATAGAAAATCGGGAAAAACGGTGGTAAAATTTATGGAAACTTATTTTTCCAGGAAAGATTTCCAGGTAATGGGCAGGGAATACGAGGTAGAATATCCTGGTCCCTTCTTCTCATTTAATATCCGGGTAAATGTAAACTTAGACTATCTGGGAAACAAACAATACATACCACAGATGGTCAACTATTCAGGCGAATGGGATATTCCGGGAAGGAAGAAAGAAATAGGGAAATTTAAAATGGAGGTAACTTCAACAAAAAGCAACTAAAGTCTGGAAAAATATAAAGGGCAAAAAAAAGTACTTACAGAAAACTGTAAGTACTTAAAATGTCGGGGCACCAGGATTTGAACCTGGGACCCCCTGCTCCCAAAGCAGGTGCGCTACCGGGCTGCGCTACGCCCCGAAAATCCCGGCGGTGGAGGAGGGATTCGAACCCTCGGTACCGTTACCAGTACGTCAGTTTAGCAAACTGGTGGTTTAAACCGCTCACCCACTCTACCAACTTATGCTAATCTCCAAACGTGTGTTATTTTC